>CAZVNK010000408.1:0-2981 GCA_964628115.1 uncultured Ignavibacteriaceae bacterium
GTTGCCGACAAAGATGAGCGGAGCAAAAAAAAGCAAGCGCTTAAAGATGAAATTCGGGAGGGCCTCGCTGAGGAATTCCCCGAATCGGATGGCCCCATCGGATCGGTTTTGCACGATCTCGATTCCGAGATCATGCGCGCGATGATCGTCAACGACAGCCGTCGCATCGACGGTCGCGGTCTTGACGAAGTGCGTCCGATTACGTGCGAAGTCGGCGTTCTGCCTCGCACTCACGGGTCGGCGCTGTTCACGCGCGGACAAACCCAGGCGCTGGTAACGATTACGCTCGGCACCAAAATGGACGAGCAGAGAATCGACGATCTGGAAGGTGAGTCAACCAAGAGCTATATGCTCCATTATAATTTCCCGTCATTCTCAGTGGGAGAAGTCCGTCCGATTCGTGGCGTCAGTCGTCGCGAAGTCGGTCACGGCGCACTGGCGGAGCGCGCTCTTCAGCCGGTCATACCGGTCGAGGATCGGTTCCCCTACACGATTCGCCTGGTTTCGGATATTCTGGAATCGAACGGATCGTCGTCGATGGCATCGGTGTGCGGTGGTTCGCTGGCGCTGATGGACGGCGGCGCGCCGATTAAAGAAGCGGTCGCCGGCGTTGCGATGGGGCTTATCAAGGAAGGCGACAAGGTGTGGGTGCTGGCCGATATTCTCGGCGACGAGGGTCATTTCGGCGACGTGGACTTCAGGGTTGCCGGAACGGCCAAGGGCGTAACCGCGTTCCAAATGGATATCAAAATATCCGGGCTGGACATTAACACCATGAAGATCGCATTGGAAAAAGCCAACACGGCGCGTATGCACATTTTGGGAAAGATGAACGACGTGATTTCGAAGAGTCGCGACCAACTTTCCGCCTATGCGCCACGTATCCTTACCATGAAGATCAAAGTCGACAAGATCGGCGAGGTGATCGGCCCAGGCGGCAAGACCATTCGCTCCATTATCGAAGCGACCGGCGCCAAGATCGACATCAGCGATGACGGCACGGTACTGATCGCATCGGTCGACGGTGCGGCCGGCGAGAAGGCGATGAAGATGATCGAAGAGATGACCGAAGAGGCCGAGATCGGCAAGATCTACAACGGCAAGGTTCGTCGAATCACCAACTTCGGCGCGTTTCTCGAGATTCTTCCGGGAACCGACGGTCTTCTGCATATTTCGGAAATCGACACCAAGCGGGTGGAGAGAGTCGAGGATTATCGGAAAGTCGGTGACCGCCTCGATGTCAAGGTGGTCAATATCGACAACGACGGCAAGATTCGTCTGTCGCGGAAAGTCCTCCTGACTGCTCCCTCGAATAAGGAGTAGTTGGCGGAATACGATGACCACATTACCGGGCATCAAATACAATAAAACCGTTTTCCCGAGCGGTCTGCGAATTGTCACGGAGAAAATCCCCGCAGTCCGCTCGGCGGCTTTTGGCGTATGGATCGACGTCGGATCGCGCGACGAAGGCGCATCCGAAAAGGGCGCCTCGCACATGATCGAACACATGCTGTTCAAGGGGACGCGACAACGCACCGCGCGTGAGATCGCCACTTCGGTGGAAGCGCTCGGCGGCTCGCTCAACGCGTTTACCTCTCGCGAGCAGACGTGTTATCATGGCATGGTGCTCGATGAAGATCTCGAATTGGCAGTCGACGTTATTGCGGACATTCTTATGAATTCCACGTTCACGCCGCGCAATATCGCGCGTGAAAAACAAGTGATCATCGAGGAAATTCGCGAAATCGACGAAACTCCGTCTGATCTGATTCACGAACTGTTCGCCGAGACATTCTGGCGCGGGCAGTCGCTGGGTTCGCCGATCATGGGAACGGAACAAAGCGTCAAGGCGCTGACAAGAAAGCAGTTGCGGTCCTACATGAAACGGCATTATTGCGGCGGGAAAGTGGTCATTGCCGGTGCGGGCAATGTTTCACACCGCAGACTGGTGCGGTTGGTCAAAGAGAAATTCGATTTCCCGTCCGGCAACGGCAGTTCGGGGGAGAGGATGATCATACCTACCGATCGCCGGTTGCAGTGTTTCAACAACGGCACCAATCAGGCCCACGTTTGTCTCGGTTTTCCGGGATATCCGTTTGCGCATCCCGATCGCTTCGCCCTTCTGGCATTGCATACGTACCTGGGTGGCGGGATGTCGTCGGTGCTGTTCCAAAAAATCCGTGAGGAACGCGGAATGGCATATACCGTGTTCAGTTACACGGATTTCTATCGTGACAGCGGCATCTTCGGCATTTATCTGGCAACCGACCGCGTGCGGGTCAGCAATGCCGTCGAAATTATCCTGCGCGAACTGGGCAGAGTGAAAAAGAAAAAACTGAGTGACGAAAAACTCGCTATGGTCAAAGCCCAGATCAAGGGGAATCTCACACTGGGAATGGAGTCGACTTCGGGCAGAATGAATCGACTCGGACGCTATGAATTGATGGCCGGCAAGCATGTTTCGCTTCGCGACGCCCTAATCGCGGTCGAACGGGTAACCTCCGAGCGCATCGTGCGGGTGGCGCGGGAATTGATCAACACCGAGCAGGTGACCGTAACGTCGCTGGGACCGGTGGTTAAAAAAGACCTGCAGTCGGTCAACTGGGCACTGGCCTGAGACGGAATATCACTATGGCGGTTCTCGCCTTTCATAAAATCGAATCATCACTGACCATCGGCATTAACAATTATCATCCGAAACGATTTGAGAATCTGTTAACGATTTTAATAAACGCCGGGTATCGTTTTGTCGATATTGAAAATTATCTGTCAGAGGAGAGTCACAAAGACAAAACAGCGGTGGTGACATTCGACGACGGATACGAATCGTTTTATACGACGGCATACCCCATTCTGCAAAAACTGAATATTCCCGCGACGGTGTTTGTCCCGACCGTCTTTATCGGGAAACGCGACAGTTGGGATTATGCCAGCATGTTCAATCCTTCGAGGCATTTAGACGGGGAACAGATCAGAGAATT
>CAZVNK010000409.1:0-2978 GCA_964628115.1 uncultured Ignavibacteriaceae bacterium
ATCCCGGTAGTGCGGTTCAAGGCGTTCACTCCGAGCGCATCATACTCCACCCCCGCGTATGTCTTCTGCTCTCTGCCGATTTTCGTATATACGACCGTATTGGTCTGCGCGTCGATTTCACTGAAAACCTGACATTCTTTTTTACTGAGAGTGTCGTCCACGAAAAACGACACCAAATGACGGTGCAGGCGGGTGTTTTGCAGAATAATATCGGACGGCAGTGCCACGGTGGATGTGTCGTTGTCCGGAAGCGAAATAATGCGAATGGTGTCGCCGTCAACCGTTATTGTCGCACCAAGTCTGGTCGATTCCTGATCGATATCGCTGGTATGGTGAACATAGTTGCCGGTAGCGGGATCGATATCGTATTGCAGGGTGTAACTGCCTTTGATTTCCTTGCCCATTGCCGTGATGATCATCCACACCGAATCGAGTAAACCGGTGACCGGACGACCGTCGAATTCCGACGGCGAGATGAGAACGTGGGCATATCCGCAGACGGTGCCATCCTGTTCGATCGCGTAATAGTGCTCCTGTGTCTCTTGCGCCACCAGCCCGGCGGCTACAAGAAACACGACCGATAACGTGATTATGATCTTTCGGTATTTCATAATTCCCTCCGATATTTGCCCCTCATACCTGTTTGTAAGGGCATATATGTATATCCAGCCACTGTTCTCAAATAGTATGCAGGCTGTGTGGCCGGTTGTCATTAAAAAACGACGTCTGTTCATATTGATTACCTGAGATCCCCGCCTTTATTCAGTCTTTTATTGAGAAGTCTTTTTTGCAATTGTCTTGATATGCATTTTACAAGCCTGTACATTGCCGTACCTATGATCTGGATTGTCGTTATCGTGTTCGTGGCGGTGTACCTGGGGATGATTCTTGGAAGAATTCCGGGCCTTGCGCTGGATCGCACGGGAATCGCTCTTCTTGGGGCCATTGTCCTCCTGGCATCGAGAGCTGTTGCCACCACAGACCTGTATCAGGCCGTCGATTTACAGACAATGGCTTTGTTGTTTGGACTCATGATTCTGTCTGCCCAGTTTCGACTCGCCGGCACCTATTCGTTCATCGTGAGAGAGATTGGCAAGTACGCATTCGATCCGCCTCAGCTCCTGGCAATGATACTGATTATGACCGCGGCGTTGTCAGCATTGTTGATCAATGACATTGTCTGTCTGGCCGTGACCCCGGTGGTTATTGAAATCTGTCAGCGCAGACGACTTGACGCAATACCGTTTCTGCTCGGAGTGGCGTGTTCCTCCAATATTGGTTCGGCCGCCACACTAATTGGTAATCCCCAGAATATTTTAATCGGTCAGACTCTGGGCTTGTCTTTTTCACGATATTTGCTGGCCAGTCTGGTTCCGGTTATGGCAAGTCTGTTGCTTCTGTGGGGATTGCTTTGTCTGCAATATAAAAACCGCTGGCAACGGGAGTCGGAAAACGGCGAAGTTGCCACGCCGCCTTTTGGTCGCTGGCAAACGATAAAAGGCACTATCTTAACACTTCTCCTTCTTATCGTTTTTCTGGAAGGATCCCTGCCACGCGATGTGACCGTGTTAACCGTGGCGGCTCTGTTACTCTGTTCACGACGAATGCGTTCCCGGGAAATTCTTGGTATTGTCGATTGGCAACTTTTGGTATTGTTCCTATCGCTGTTCATGGTCACGTTTGCCTTCCGGCAGTATGGTGCCTTGCATGCCGTTAATGAGGGTATCTTGAATCTGGGGATTGATTTGCGATCTCCGGAATGGCTGTTTGTTGTCAGTGCCGGATTGTCAAATGTCGTGTCCAATGTTCCGGCGGTCATACTTCTGCTTCCTTTTGCTCAACATTCAATGGCCGGCTCCTTGCTTGCTCTGACCTCGACTTTTGCCGGAAATCTTCTGGTGGTCGGTTCCATTGCCAATATCATCGTGATTGACCAGGCCGGACGTATGGGGATAGACATCAGCTGGAAACAACATGCCAGAACGGGAATACCCATCACCATCGCCTCACTCAGCATGGCCGGCTTATGGCTTTGGTTGACCGCCTGAATTCAGCCCTGTGATCAAAAAAGGCTGACGAAGATTTCATTATCCATCAATATTAATCCCCTCTTACAATTTCACTGCCAATTCGATGGTGATATCGAAGTGGCCCATCAAGCGAATGGCAATATTCATTACGTGCAGTTGCGCAACGAGTTATGATTTGGTCGAAACCATATTGTTGCTATAGCTCCGATTATAAAGAAATATCATGAAAATAAATCATGTTTAACAAAGATAATTGTAGGTTTTCGTATCGGAATCGCGTATAATAAACAGTTATTATTGATTTGAGTTCGGTCTTTATCGTAGTCTTGTCCTAATCTACAACTCTCCGCTAAAGCTTAATCTCGAATTGAATGCGCAATCACGCGCAGTTTGTCATTTATCCTGGAGTATCTGATCCAATGAAATGCAGTTCACTACGGGATAAGCATTTACGGAGTGTAGGATGAATATCTACATTGGAAACTTGTCGTTCGAAACGACTGAAGATCAATTACGCCAGGCCTTTGAGGCCTTTGGTAGCGTCTCAAGCGCCAACATCGTCACCGACAAATACACCGGCCAGTCAAGAGGATTCGGATTCGTGGAAATGTCGGGCAAGGACGAGGCAACCACCGCCATTAACAGCCTTAATGGTCAGGATTTGAATGGACGCGCGTTGAATGTCAACGAAGCGAAACCGCGTGCCCAGAACGGCAATCGTGGCGGCGGCAACAACTACCGCAAGACCTACTAAAGATATCGATTTAAAAACCCGCGTCGATTTCGGCGCGGGATTGATTTCGGGAGAGACCGGTTACATACCGGTCTTTTCTTTTTTTTACTTTTCAATGGCTAATCTGAGTGCGAGTACCGCGAGGATCACGGTCAGTGGCGCGAATAGCATTTCATTTGCCTTTGACTCATTAGGCAATATTACTTGCGCTGTCA
>CAZVNK010000410.1:0-2962 GCA_964628115.1 uncultured Ignavibacteriaceae bacterium
AGACGCGTCAACATCGGCACGAAACCGAATGCCGCCAGAATAATGCCGAACGCGATGAACTGCTCCACGTACTGACGCAGGATCGGATTGGGCACGAAATAGATTCCCGCAATCAATCCCAAATTCATCAGGGCCATTCCCTCCGGAGTCGTTACCAGATCGCGGGCCTTCCGCAAACGACCATCCTTTCGCAAAAACACTATCGCCAGTATCGCAAGAACTCCGATGATAAACAGATGCGGATCGATAACCGTCTTGAGTACCGTCAACGCTTTGTTCGTAAAGATATATCCCCAGCTATGTTCGTCGGCACGGTGCAGTTGAAAAATAAACGTATTAAAGCAAAATCGATCAGCCGCCGTCAGTATCTTCACCGCCGTGGGAATCGCAAAGGGAATAAGCGACAGTGCGAACGCACCCATCATACGACTCTTCCGCCCACCATCGACCGTAAACCACAGAGATATCAGATACAGAGGCAACAGCACGATATAAACCGCACGCATGTTTACCAGCGCCGATAATGCCAGCCCTGTCATGATGACATAGAACATTTTCTGTTTCTGATGTACCATCAGCCAGAAATAAAACGTCGCCAGTGCCAGCAGGTGGCTGAACGGAAGCGGTTTGTAGGTTGAGTGCCAGGAAAGAATCAGGCCGGAAAAAGCGTACATACCCAATGCAATCAACGCCGGAGTCGTGTTGCGCGTGGTTTTCAGCACGATCGCAAACAGCAGAACCGCAGAGAACACACCCGCCGCAACCGCGCACCCGCGTAAGATCCAGAATGAGTTCCAACCGTCGAGCGCCAGCGGTGCGAATACGGTCGGCATCAACGACAACTGCGTATAGAAGAAATCAGTGTACGGCGCCATCCCCAATCCCACCGCGCGGGTCGCATTCAGGTAAAATCCTTCGTCCCCGTCAAGCACCCGTAACGATGCAAACAGGATCAACAATCCCGCGTGCGCCGCCAACAGCGCGATGAATATGTATATCGACCGGCGTTTCATCGTTACCGCAAGTTCTCCTCGAATATCTGCACCTTATCGACCGCCCCCAGTTTGTTGACGTGTTCGTTGATCATCTGCTGGAATTTTTCCTGCTGATAATCCCGCATCACGTTGTCCCTGACGTCATCGTACGCCTTGCCGTCATACCGATCATCCTTGTGCGCCAGGTAGTAATTGTGCACGTCGGCGGTGTCGATTTTTCCTTCCGGCATGATTCGTTCCGTGATATATTTTTCCAGAAGCAATTGCTTTTCGATATTCATTCGCTTTTTGATCAGTTCCGGATCGGCATTCATCCCCTCGCGCACTGCCGCGCGGTGAATCAACTCCCAGCTCAGGTACTTGTTCAACGCCGCCAGCTTTCCCTCGCGACTGGTGAATTGCTTCTGCAGTTCCGGCGGCATATTCTGCAGTTCATCCTCCAACTCCGACAAAAACACCGGTTGCTCGCCGATTTTGGCGATCATCGGATCGCCCTCATGCGCGGCATAGACCGAATCGAGATTGGCTTCCCGATCCAGTTCGCGCTTGGCATCGAGCACCCGTCCCATCTTCTCCAGCGACGCGATCAGATTCCGTCCCGCCTCGTCGTAAAACGAACCGTCAGGATTGAGTGAGCGCGCCCGGACAAAATAGGTCGCGGCGTTTTCGAAATCGAACAGGTCATGGAAATAAATTTTGCCGATTAAATAGTTGATATTGGCGCGCGTCACGATATCCAGTCCGGGATCGTCGAGAATGGCTTCGTACTCGGCGATTGCTCCGCGATGCAGATTGTATTCGGTCAGCTCCCCCGCGATGCTTTTCTCAGCGGCATAATCGCGCGCCTGATTGTCGCCGGTCACCGTCACGACCATGTACACCACCACTGCCAGTGTCACAACCGAAACCAGCAGACTAATCAGTATCAAAGGTGATTTATCGGTATTCGCCATCCTGTCAACTCCCGTCAGTGCCGTTTCTCGCGCATCTTGAAAAAGGTTATCAGCGGCACGATATACGATTCATTGGTGATAATCTGAATGAAATCCACGTCGATCAATCGCAGGGCGTACTGCAGATCGCTGTTGTCGCGGTTGGCGCGATCGGCGAAATCGTTGCGAAACGCCCGTGACCCGGTGTCGATAATCAGCGTCTCGCCGGTCTCGGCGTCTTCGAGTTCGATCAGTCCCACGTTGTCGAACGCCAGCTCACGCGGATCGGAAATCTTCATCGCGATAATGTCATGCTTGCGGTTGGCAATCTGAAGCGGCTTGAGATAATGCTCCGAGAGAAAATCCGAAATCAAAAACACCACCGACTTCTTCTTGATCACCCGGTTGAAATATTCCAGCGCGCCGGAGATATCGGTCCCGGTTCCGGTCGGCTTGAAATACAGAATCTCGCGGATCAGCCGCAAAACGTGGGCGCGGCCCTTTTTCGGCGGAATGAATTTCTCGATCCGGTCGGTGAAAATGATCATCCCGACCTTGTCGTTGTTTTTGATCGCCGAAAACGACAACAGGGCGCACAGTTCGGCCGCGGCCTCCTCCTTGAACCGATCCCGCGTGCCGAAATGTCCCGATGACGACATATCGACCAGAAAGATCACCGAAAGCTCGCGCTCCTCGCGAAATTTCTTGACATGCGGAAATCCCGTCCGCGCCGTGACGTTCCAATCGATCAGGCGGATATCATCGCCGGGCTGATAGTGACGAACCTCCTCGAATTCCATTCCCTGCCCCTTGAACGTGGAATGGTACTCACCGGAAAACAGGTCGTTCACCAGCCGCTTGGTTCGTATTTCTATCCGCCGAATATTTTTAAAAACTTCTTTCTGATCCATGACTTCCCGTCCGAGTATTACGGCACTTCGATCGCGTCGAACACCTGTTGCACCAAATCGTCGGAGGATTTTTCTTCAGCTTCGGCCTCATACGTCACCAGCACCCGATGGCGAAGCACGTCCG
>CAZVNK010000411.1:0-865 GCA_964628115.1 uncultured Ignavibacteriaceae bacterium
GGTTTGATCGAAGGTGCGCATTCGGGCAAGGGGCTGGGCACACAATTTTTGCGGCATATCGAGAGGACGCGCGCGCTGGCGATTCTGCTCGACAGCACCAGCGAAGATCTGGCCGGCGATTATTCCACCTTAATGCAGGAATTGCAGGCCTATGGTCAGGATTTGATGGCAAAGCCGCGTATTTTGGTTTATAGCAAAAGTGACCTCCTCAGCTCCAAACTGGAACCGCTGCCCCGATCACTGGTCGGTGATGTGCCTGCAATAACCGTTTCTGCTGTGAGGGGTGACAATATCGACGCTTTGCTGCGTCAACTCGCGTCTTTTGCACAGGGTCATGAGCCATGACGGAAGAGTCGGCAAAGGAACTGCACTCGCTTTTTCGTTTAATCAGTGTTCCCCGCATCGGCAGCCACAAGATCCGGCTCCTGATGCAGCGTTTTCACTCTGCCTCCCGTGTTCTGCGCGCTTCCTCGCGCGAATTAATCCAGGTGTCCGGAATCGAACGAACCCTTGCCGAGCATATTGCCACCAAAACCGATCCTCACTTTGCTGATTTGCAGATGAAATTGGTAGAAAGAAACAAGGTACGGTTGATCACTTATTGGGATCAAGACTATCCGGTTTTGCTCAAGGAAATTTACGACCCACCTGTTCTGTTTTTTCTGCGGGGTGTACTGGATGCACGGGTACATCTGGCGATTGTCGGAACACGCAAGCCATCTTCATATGGCGCGGCAATGGCGGAAAAATTCAGCCGCGAACTGCTGCAATACGGATTTACCCTGGTAAGCGGATTGGCCAGGGGGGTGGATACCATTGTACATCGTGTTTCTGTTCAGGCCAATCGGCCCACGGTTGGCGTGCT
>CAZVNK010000411.1:961-2950 GCA_964628115.1 uncultured Ignavibacteriaceae bacterium
GCGGAGGCTATAGTGGATAGCGGCGGTGCGGTTTTGTCCGAGTATGCGATGGGCAGCAAGCCGGATGCGATGAATTTCCCTCGGCGCAACCGAATTATTTCCGGGTTATCCCGGGCGGTACTGGTTGTCGAGGCAGGAGAGTCGAGCGGTGCATTGATTACCGCTGATTTTAGTTGTGAGCAGGGCCGCGATGTATTGGCCATACCGGGAAACATCAACAGCGAAAACAGTCTCGGCACCAATCAATTGATCCAACAGGGTGCCAAATTGGTTCGGCGGGTTCAGGACATACTCGATGAAGTACAGCCACAAGAAAAACGCGCGGATGCCGGCCAATTGAATTTGCTGACGCTGGACGATGATGAAGAGCGTGTGATGAGCAAGCTGACCGACCAACCCCAACATATCGATGTTCTGTTGCGCAATCTGGATTTTCAATTGGCAAAATTGCATTCGATATTGCTCAACCTGGAGCTGAAAAGGGCGATCAAACAATTGCCTGGCAAGTATTTTATCCGGATATAACGGACGGGTAATCGACACCTGGTAAAAGTTAAATATAAAAAACTATTGACTGGAAGTTTTTAAATTCTTACTTTTGGGTCTGGAGGGCTAGACCTAATTGGTAAGGCAGCGGTCTTGAAAACCGCCGGGCGCAAGCCCTTGGGGGTTCGAGTCCCTCGCCCTCCGCCACAAGACAACGATCGGGCGCGCGGAGAGGTGGCCGAGCGGCTGAAGGCATCCGCCTGCTAAGCGGTTGTAGGGGTTATACTCTACCGAGGGTTCGAATCCCTCCCTCTCCGCCAGAGATACACGGCCGCCGCACGGTTTCCTGTTGACCGGAAGCCCCCGGGCGGTTATATACGATTCGGGATCGTCGAAGGGCGAACGATGAGACGGACCGTGGAAATCAAGAAGGTTCCCGTCCTGCCGGTGGCGCGGGTAGCCCTCGTCGTCTTCCTGGCTCTCGGGATCCTGGTCGGCATTCTCTACGCCTTTCTCTTCTCCGGCCTGGGATTCCTCGCCGGCATGCTCGGCGGCCAGCCGGCGAGCGGCGAGATGCTGACCATCCAGCGGCTCGGATTCGTGATGGTTCCGATCATCGCCGTCTCCTACGCGATCTTCGGGACGATCGGGGTCGTTCTCTGGACGGCCGTCTACAACCTCGCCGCGGGGGCCTTCGGCGGCTTCGAACTGGTCCTCGAGGACGGTATCCGAACCGAACGCACGGCGGCGCCGGTCGCCGGGCGGGATAACGAAGTGTAGAACAAAGTGTTGCGCCCATAGCTCAACTGGATAGAGCGTCTGGCTACGGACCAGAAGGTTGGGGGTTCGAGTCCTCCTGGGCGTACTTTTTCCTCCCGGATCCCGCGTATTCCCGCTTCGCGCCGCTAATTACTTGCGATGTTGACTGTTAAAGATTATATTTTCAGAGATAACAAAAAGGGCTTGACCCGGACAGCCGTAAGGGTTTAGCCTCTTTTGCGTTGTGCCGGCGAGGCCGGTGCGGATCCGACGCCCGTCGCCGTGCCTTCATCATCTTCACACAACCTGTGATCAAGGGGTAGGGTATGATCGAGATCAGGACCCATGGACGGGGCGGACAGGGATCGGTGATCGCCTCGGAGATCCTCGCGGACGCGTTCTTCCGGGAAGGGAAGTACGTGCAGGCGTTCCCGGCGTTCGGCGTCGAGCGCCGCGGCGCGCCGGTCATGGCCTTCACGCGTGTCGGGGACGGGGAGATCCGGGACCGGTGCCAGATCTACGAGCCGGACCATCTCGTCGTTCTCGACGCCATTCTCATAGATACCGTCAACATCACCGACGGGCTCAAGGAGGGGGGCTGGATCGTCATCAACACGAACCAGCCCGTGCAGGACAAGACGCTGATCGATCGATTCCACGTGGCCCTGATCGACGCGGCGTCGATCGCGATCAAGTACCGGCTCGGTTCGCGCGCGACGCCCATCGTCAACACGGCGATCGTCG
>CAZVNK010000412.1:0-1208 GCA_964628115.1 uncultured Ignavibacteriaceae bacterium
AGCAGGTGGATAGAGGAGATGGCCACGATGGCCTTCCTGGCGCAACTGCTCAATCGAACCGACCGCCGTGATATGTTCGCAGGCGGTGCATTCCCAGATCGGAAGCGGCGTGCCCCAGAACCGTTCACGCGACAGCGCCCAGTCGACATTGTTTTTCAACCAGTCCAGCATTCGACCGGTGCGCACTTCATCCGGGTGCCAGTTGGTCAGATTGCTGTTGTCGATCATCTGCTCTTTGAATTTGGTCGTCCGAATATACCAGCACTGGTTGGCGATATATATCAGCGGCGTGTCGCAACGCCAGCAAAACGGGTAATTGTGCGTGTATTTTTCTTTTTTGTACAATTTGCCGGCAATTTTCAGATCTTTTAATATCTCCGGATCGGCGTCTTTCATGAATTTCCCGGCGTACTTGCCGGAATCGTCCTTGAAATATCCGTTCGCCCTGACCGCCTGCAAAACCGGCAGACCGTATTGATGGCCGATTTCATAGTCATCGGCGCCGTAACCGGGTGCGATATGCACGATTCCGGTGCCATCCTCGAGCGTGACAAAATCGCCGTTGATGACATAGAACGCCTTATCGGCCTGATCTTTGAACGTATCGAAGATCGGCTCGTATTTGCGCTGGTGAAACTCGGCTCCCTTTTTGGTTTCGATGATTGTGTACTCATCACCCAGTACCCGTTCCAGAAGGGCCTTTGCCATCACCAGTCTCTCGCCGTTATGGTCCACCAGGGCATAGTCGGCGTCGGCGTCCATACAGATCGCGGCATTCGACGGCAAGGTCCAGGGCGTGGTGGTCCAGATCAGATAGGAGAAATCGTCATCAGCGGCCTTCACTTTCACGAATACCGAGGGATCGGACACTTCTTCGTATCCCTGCGCCACCTCATGGCTGGAAAGCGGTGTTTCACACCGTGGGCAGTAGGCGACCGTTTTGTGTCCCTTATAGATAAGATCGCGATCAAAGAGATTTTTCAGTATCCACCAGACCGATTCGATATAATCGTTGGTCAGAGTGATATAGGCATCCGACAGATCGAGCCAGTAGCCGACCTTGCGGGTGATTTCATTCCAGTCGTCAATATATTTAAAAACCGATTCACGACACTTGGCGTTGAATTTGTCGACTCCGTACTGGATGACTTTCGGCTTGGAATCCAGCTTAAGCGCTTTTTCGACTTCGATTTCGACCGGAAGACCAT
>CAZVNK010000412.1:1218-2948 GCA_964628115.1 uncultured Ignavibacteriaceae bacterium
GTGAGTATCCCAACCAGCTTTTCGCTTTACCTGAAAGCCCTGCATGGTTTTGTACCGACAGATCAAATCCTTGATCGTACGCGAGATGGTATGATGCACCCCCGGGCGACCGTTGGCCGTGGGCGGACCTTCATAGAATGCGAAACGAGGGCGGTCGACCGCGACTTTCTGTACCCGTTCGAATATTTTCTCATCATCCCAGAATTTCAGGACCTGGCTTTCCATCTCCGGGATCGAAACATCTTTGAATTGCCCGAATTTCATAACGTACCGTCTTTTCTGTAACAAGGCGTTTGTATTTTATGTAAGCTTCATAATTTACTTCGGTTATCGGACTTTGTAAAGCTAAAATTAGATTGCCCGACAAGGCGCTTCTGTCTGATTATATCCACGCCATCCGTTTTTTTACTCTTGACTTAACTCCCTGCGGTTATACTTATTACGAAATGATTTCATCCCATCGTCAGTCCGTTATCGTCATTGCTTTTACGATCATGCTGGTCATTCTGGTTAATATTACCTGGTGGGTGACGTATGCCAGAACCGAAACACGTTTCGAATACCAGTTATCACGACGGCTGGCCACCACCGCGCGTATGGGCGCGGCCGATTTCACACCGGATTTGGTATCATCGCTGGTTGGAGGACACCTGAGTGCGTACGATTCCACGCTGAATCTGATAGAACGGATGCGGCAAATGGATCCGCTTTCGGAAGTTTTTGTGATCGGCCCGGATCTGCGATATTTTGCGACCACATTGTCCATGCCGGATTCGGTGTATTACCTGGCGGCGCTCAATAGCGCTTATCTGGATTCCGCCTTTGCGCTGTATGACTTCGAACCCGGTCGGGAATTGTCTGCCAATGCGGTGGTTACCGAGGGGTACCCGGTCGGAGAGATTTATCTCAAGTCGGCCTTTGTGCCGCTGGTGGATACGGCCGGAGTGGTCAGCGCCGTTCTGGGAATCGAGGCCGATATCGACTATACCGACGTTCTGGGTGACCTTCGCCGGAATCTATATCTGTCATCCGCGTTCTCTATCGGCGGGGGAGTGCTGTTCGGTCTGTTTTTCTTTTTTATTCAACGGCGGTTGGGACGAGCCGAGCGGACCGTTTTACAGGCGCAGGCACAGGCAAATCTGGGACGAATGGTGGCGGTGGTCTCGCATGAAATTAAAAACCCTCTGATGATTATGCGGGCTTCGGCCGAACGATTGCATAAAGATCATAACGCCCCGGAGGCCGTATTTCTGCTTGAAGAGGTCGACCGACTTAATGCCATCGTCAGCGGCTATCTGGATATTGCCGGGGGAAAGAAAATCTTGATTCGGGAGACTCTTGAGCCGGAATCGCTTATAAAACGAATTGTCGATCAGTTTCAAACTCGTCTGGCTGGCGATGGTATCACCCTGAAATTGCAGTCATCCGGGGCGACACAGACGATAACCGCCGACCCGGTGGCGCTTCGTCAGGTGATAATAAATATCATCCTTAATGCCGTCGAAGCGGTTAAAGGAAAAGACGACGCGCAGATTACAATCGTCTGCCGAAACGACCGTGATCGCGAGATTATTGAAATAGCCGATAACGGCTCAGGAATCGATAAAAGCAGTATGCAACATATCTTTGATCCTTTTTATACCACCCGGACTACCGGATCGGGACTGGGATTGTATCATTCGAAACGACTGCTCGAAGACATGGGTGGACGTATAACCATTACCAGCAAA
>CAZVNK010000413.1:0-2940 GCA_964628115.1 uncultured Ignavibacteriaceae bacterium
GTTTGCACCCGGCGATGAATATTGTCCAGATAGGTCGCCGTTCGCTTCTTGGCGGCCTCGTCGCCGAGAACCGAATAATAAATGGTGGCAAACCGAAGATCATCGGTGATCTTGACGTCGGTAAATGTCACCAGGCTGTCGAGATTCGCGGCGCACTCCTGTTCCAGAAGAGACTGCACGTCGCGAAGCATCTGGCTTTTGATTCTGTCCGCTCGTTTGTACCGTCGCATTATGTCACCTATAACATTTCCACTTCGTAATCGATCAATACCATTTCGGGTTCCGCGTCGATCATCCGCACCACTTTGGCGATCACCTGTTCGGCGTGTTTCTTCTCGTTTGAGACCACGGCGGCGCCCAACTGGGCACGGCGCCAGGAGTCGTTGTAATCGACTTCCGCAATCGACACGCCGAATTGATTCTTGACGCGCGCCAACAGCGATTTTACCCTTCTCCGTTTTTCTTTTAGTGATGACACACCGGGAAGGTTCACGTCAACCTTTACGGTTCCGACAATCACGGATATCTCCGCCGTTTATTCCAGTTTCCGCGCCGTCTCAACCAGCTTGAACACCTCTATCGTATCTCCAACCTTGATATCCTGAAAATCCTCGATGCCGATTCCGCACTCATACCCGCTGGCGACTTCCCTGGCGTCGTCTTTGAACCGTCTCAGCGAGTGCAGATTGCCGGTATAGACAATCCGCCCGTCGCGAACGACGTGCACCTTGTCGGAACGGTGAATGGCGCCCTCTTTGACAAAGCATCCGGCGATGGTTCCGATCTTGGGAACCCTGAAAACCTGCCGTACTTCGGCGACACCGGCGTATTCCTCTTTCACCTCCGGTGACAGCATTCCTTCAAGCGCCTTGCGGACATCGTTTTCGACTTCGTAAATGACATTGTACTGGCGAATATCCACCGTCTCCTTGGCGGCCAGTTCCCGCGCCCGCCCGTCGGGACGCACGTTGAAACCGATGATAATGGCATCCGATGCCGCCGCCAGCAGAACGTCGGATTCGGTGATTCCGCCGACACCTTTATGAATGACCAGGGTGCGGACTTCATCGGTGGCGATCTTGCCCAAAGTCTCCGACAGCACCTCGGCGGAGCCGTCGACGTCGGCTTTGATTACCAGTCGCAATTCCTTGACCTGACCGTCCTTGATCTGTTCGTAAATTTTTTCCAGCGTGGCCCTTCCGAAACCGCGACGGATTTCCTGTTCCCGCTTGATCTGAGAACGTTTGGTGGAAATCTCGCGCGCTTCCTGGTCATCGCGCATCACCATGAACGAATCACCCGCCTGCGGAACCCCGTTCAAACCGGTAATTCGCACCGGCATCGACGGTCCCCCCGAAGCCAGTTCATGCTCGCGATCGCTCCACATCAGACGGACGTGGCCGAAATATGACCCCGCCACGACCGGATCGCCGACTCTGACTGATCCGCGCTGAATAATCACCGTGCTGACCGGGCCGCGGCCTTTTTCCAGCCGGGCTTCGATGACAATGCCCTGACCGCGAATATCCGGATCGGCTTTGAGATCAAGAAGCTCCGACTGCAGGGCGATCATCTCCAGCAGGGTGTCGACACCCTGCCCCGTTTTGGCGGACACCTCCACCATCACGGTTTTTCCGCCCCAGTCCTCCGGAACCAGATTGTATTTGGTGAGTTGCTGTTTGATCTGTTCGGGATTGGCCGTCGATTTGTCGACCTTGTTGATGGCCACCACGATCGGCACTCCCGCGGCGCGGGCATGATCGATGGCCTCCACCGTCTGTGGCATGACTCCGTCGTCGGCGGCCACCACCAGCACCACCAGATCGGTAACCTGCGCCCCACGGGCGCGCATAGCCGTAAACGCCTCATGACCCGGCGTATCGATAAACGTGATATTTCCGTTCGCGACCCAGACTTCGTAGGCGCCGATGTGCTGGGTAATCGCGCCGGCTTCTTCGCCGACGACGTTGGTATTGCGGATGTAATCCAGCAGTGAGGTTTTACCGTGATCAACGTGGCCCATCACCGTAACCACCGGGGCGCGTTTTATCATGCGGGTCTCTTCCTCGTTCTGCAAGACCTCTTCGCCGATTTCCTCTTTGACCCTGGTGGTGAAACCGCATTCCAGCGCGAGTGTCTCGATGGTGTCCATATCCAGACGCTGGTTGATGGATGCCATCATACCGAGTTTGAAACAGGTGGCAATCAATTCTGCCGGTTTCATGTCCATGACTCGGGCCAGCTCGGCCACCGTCATGAACTCGTTGACTTCAATGACGCCTTCTTCGACGGCATTGATTTCCTCTCCCGGATGGCGTTTTTTGTATTTGCGGCCTTTTTTTCCTCCGCCCAGTGTCGCCATGGTCGCCTTGAAACTTTTCACCACGGCCTTGTGGTCGACTTTTCGCGCTTCTTTTGATTTGCGACGACGTTCCTGGCATTTTTTCTTCTTCTCCGATTTTTTCAATGCTCCGGATAATTTCTGCATGCGGTCTTTCAACTGGCTTTTATCCGGAGTTTTGTCCTTACCGGCGACTTTTTGTTTTTGCGACGGAGGAGGAGTGGCGGCTTTTTTCTTTTTTTGCGTGATGTCCTTTTTGACCGCCTCTTTCTCAGCCTCAAATTTCTTTCCGATGGCCGTAAGCATCTCGTCGGTCGCGACCGACATATGTGATTGGGGAGTGAATTGCAACTCCTTGAGAATTTTCAGTAAGGCTGTGGAGGAAACCTTATATTCCTTGGCGACTTCATATATTCGTTTTTTTGCCATCTGTTTATGAACCTCCTCCCGGTCGTTTTATTCTTCAGTCTTCTCGGCCACCATATCGCCGTCATCAGCCGCATCGGGGCTGGAGACTTCATCAGAATCGTCCGGGGCCTCAGCAGACGCTTCAGCCGATTCGCCTTCCGGCTCACCTTCTGCTTCAGCATCCTGCTGTA
>CAZVNK010000414.1:0-1623 GCA_964628115.1 uncultured Ignavibacteriaceae bacterium
TCCCGGCCACGTGCATTGATTTTGGTTGTATTGTTTGCCTTTACAACACAATTCCCGCAAATTAGTTTCCGCTTTTTATCGTTCCATCCGTTCCCGCGCTTCTTCGCGCAGGCGCAGGACTCCGGCCTCGAGTTCCGCCATGTGGTCGCACTCGGAATACAGCAATGGTGACGCATCGATGTTGTTCGCCTGATTGTGGCGCAGGACCTCCCCGCAAATCCCAGGGGGCGTAATGCCGGAGCCGAAAAACAGGACCATCCCGGCGAGTATCAGCAATCCCGCAAGGAATTTCATCTTGTCTTTTCCGCGTGATGTTTTGTCCGTTGTTTGCATGTACGGCCGCCTTATCATTATACCGCGTTCGGGAAAAACACCATGAAGGCCAGATACGCGATCGCCAGTGTCAGAATCAGGTTGAAACTCTGACCGACCGCGTACAACACCATCGGCTTTCCCCCCTCCATTCGACTCGCCAGATCGCGGAAGTTCGACTCCAACCCGATCGATGCGAATGCCAGGCAGAAAAACCATCCGCGCAGAGTTTTCGTCACCGGATTAATATAGTCGGCCTCAACGACAGTGAAATCACCGCCCGTTGCCGGAACCACGATAAAGGAAAACAGCAGTGACGCACCGACGAACCCGATCACGAATTTCGGAAAACGGTACCAGATTTCCATGGCGTTCGGTTTGTGTCCCTCCTCGCACTCCACTTTGGTGACCCAGTACAACGCCACGCAAAAGGCCAGCAAACCGATCAGGATGTTTTGAATCATCTTGACCACCGCCGCGACTTTTTCGGCGTCGGGGCCGAGCATCGATCCCGCCGCAACCACCGCGCCGGTGGAATCGATCGTTCCCCCCATCCAAGCCGCACCCAGGATGGGATTCATACCGAGAAACTGAATCCCCAGCGGCATGAAAAACATCATCGCCACCGTGAAAATCAGCGTCATCCCGACCGCCAGCGTCAAATCCTCTTTCTTGGCGCAGGCCGCCGCCGCGGTGGCGATGGCCGCCGAGACGCCGCATACCGACGTCGCCGCGGCAATGATAATCGCCAGCGCCTTGTTTTTCATTTTCAGGACACGGATCGCGAAGATGTACATGAAGATGACCACGACCGGCGTGACGATCCATGCCACCATCAGGCCCGGCGCGCCCAGCGTGAGAATTTTCTTGAACAGAATCTCCGCCCCCATCAAGACCAGCCCGGTCTTGATAAACATCTCGGTCTGCGCGCCGGCTTTCAGCCATTTCGGTGTCCCGATAGTGTTGGAAACCAGCAGGCCGACCAATAGCGCCCACATGGCATAACTCAATCCCCAGTACTTGATATTAGTCTGATGCGCGATCCAGTATGACAGCGTCGCCAGAATGAAAATGACGGCAAAGCCGGCCAGGTATTTACCGACCTTTTGCACTTTCATGAAATATATCCCAATTGCCGTCAGGATGCCGATAAAGATCATCAGCAGTAGCAAGGGTCCAATCAGATTGCCGGTGGTTGCGCCGTCCTTGACGATCAGGAAGGCATCCAGCGGATTGACGGACCATCCGCCCACTTTTGGTATTTTGGGCACCCAACCCAGCAGAGCCGCGATAAAGATCGCAAAGCCGAAC
>CAZVNK010000414.1:1633-2939 GCA_964628115.1 uncultured Ignavibacteriaceae bacterium
ACAACGACGCCCCGATAATAATAAAACCCAGCCAGACCGCCCACCAGTCTTCGTTTTTCCAAAGAGAACTGATACCGTTACTCATCGTTCATCTCACTTGTTCTGTCCCGGTTGTTATCGGGGTGACATTTTCATCGTACACGATTTGCACTTATATATCTTAATATTATTTTATCGTTATCATCTCGCGCAACTAATTTATTTGTCCGATTTGCCTCGATCGGTAATCGTCAACGTACGGATATCATCCATGTCCGCGACCGCATCCCGAATATCCTTTTCCCACGTCGCCAATCCGACCGCCGGTGCCAATCCCGCGAGATGCACCTCGCCACTCTCTGCCTTGCATGAAACGCTGAGCTCCATTCCCCGCGTGCGCATCGACCGAACCATCGCGGCCCTGACCCGCGCACCCAAACAGGCATCACCGATTTGCGCCAGAGCCGATGCGTCGATAACGAACTCCGGTTCGGTAACCGCGCGATCGATCATATCCACCATGGTGGGCAATCGTACCCGATCCAGATTGAAATAGACATCATAATTGGCGGGATAATAAAAATCCGCCCCGCACAGGAGTTTTACCCAACGGGCGCGACGTTCATCGGCCAGCAGAATCATGTCTTTAGCCGCGTCGGGACTGACTTCCGATTCTTTCGCCAGCGCTTCGGCCCGATACGTCAGAGAGCCGGTCAGTCGCACACGAAACCGATGCGGAACGTCGGTCATCAGGTACGGCCCGACGTTGCCGTGATAAACCACGTTGCCGCCGACAACGAATGTCATCAGCGACTCCTTGAATATGGTCAGGTAATGCCGGCGTTGCACCGCCTGGCGATCCCAAAACTGAGGTGGCTTGCTGGCCAGTTCGTCGATCTGCGCCACGGTGAATTCGTCGATCCCGTATTCCCGCGCACGGCTGACGACATCCTCGCGCCTGACGACTTCGCACCCCAGCCGTTGAGCCATCAGGTCGGCCAGTTGAAACGACGCCTGCAGGTTGCCCCGCGTGATTGTTACCACCGCCATCGGATACGACCTTTCATCATAAGGACATCATTTATTGCATTATACCGGTTTTGCGGACACCGATGACCAGGCGAATCAGAATAAACGCCGTAATCAGCAGTGCCGCTCCCATAACCGCGTATACCGACATTGTCTCCAGCAATGTCACCCCCCATACCTCATAGGCCTGTTTCAATGAAACTGAAATGCCGGCCAGAATAATCATGACCGCAAACAGCAGGGTGTACCTGCCTTTCGAGGCCCGGCGCGTCGATTCCGGCCAGCACCAGGCAATCCT
>CAZVNK010000415.1:0-2935 GCA_964628115.1 uncultured Ignavibacteriaceae bacterium
AGGAGGATATCGTCCCGGAATGGGGATGATCGGAACAAGACCGAGCGGGAAACTGTTATAGGTATGGGGTGAGGTTTACGCGATTCGGTGTTGCGTTCGATGTGATGGACAATTGACAGTCGGGTGGCATGAGCAAAAAAGAGAAATTTGAAGCGGAAGCGCTGGTCCACGTCGATTCGCTGTATCGCACGGCCTTGCGAATGACGAAAAACGAGGGGGATGCCGAGGATCTGGTGCAGGAAACGTTGATGAAGGCGTACCGCTTCTGGGACAAGTTTGAAGAGGGTTCGAATTGCCGGGCATGGTTGTTTAAAATCATGACGAACATCTTCATCAACAACTACCGCGCCAAAACACGCGCCCCGCAGGTTGTTGATTTGCAGGATGTGGATGATGATTTTCTGTTTGGCCAGCTTTCGGCGCTTGGCCCCTCTGAGAACCCGGAACAGCACTTTTTTGCGAAGGTTTTTGATGATGACGTAAAAGGTGCCATTGAAGAGCTTCCCGAAGACTTCCGACTGGTCGTGGTCCTCTCCTTCCTTGAAGGGTTCAGCTATCAGGAAATCGCCGATATTGCCGGACTGCAGATAGGCACGGTCAAATCGCGACTGCATCGGGGGCGGAAGTTGCTTCAAAAGGCGTTGTGGGATTACGCCGTGAAAAATGGATTCATTAAGGAAACTGCCAAATGACCTGCGAAGAAGCTTTGAGGCGTTTGTATGATGTAATTGATAAAGAAGCCAGTGAAATCGACGTAAAAGAAGTGCAGGAACATCTCGCCCACTGCGAGAATTGTATGGCCCGATATGAATTCGAGGCCATGTTCAAAACCTTCGTCTGTAACAAGGCTTCTTCGTCCACCAAAGCGGACGATTTGAAAAAACGCATCCTCACCAGAATCGATGACGCGGACGAAAAACCGCGAGGATTTTTTAAACGACCCTTTCGATACCAGGCGGTTATCATAGCGTCCGCGGCGGCGCTCGTGTTGTGCGTCGTGGCGGCATTCTCGGTCGCCGGGTACTATCGCTATCAGGCCTTTATCGCCCCGTTCGAAGACTGCCACATGGCGGGCGTACAAGCCTATCATGCCAATCCGACGGCCGAATCGGGCGGCAACCCCTGCTCCCCGGAAGTGCTGGCGTTTATTCGTAGCAACAGCCCCGTCGCTGTCAACGATTCCATCCCCGGTTTTCTCATGATCGGTTCCTGCCTGGACAAGATTCAAGACAGCCGGTTCGCGCATCTGCAATACGCCCACGACCAGTCCGTGGTCTCACTGTTTGTCGGCAACGACGATGATATCAATCTGCCCGGTTTCGAACGTGTCACGATCGACGGGATCGATTTTTATCGGTATACCTGCAAGAACTGCCAGATCATGTACTGGAAAGAAGGCGGCATGATTATGGTCGCCGTTTCGGAAGACAAGACCTTGGAACTGCCGGAAATCAGAACGGCTCTTTCCGCCATTTAAAAAACTGTTGCCATTTGCGGATTGAAACCAATATTACGGGGTGATGTATAAGCCTCGTATGAAATCCGTGAATTTTGTTTCGGTCCTTGCGATCGCTATTATCATCGTTTTATCCAATACGCCGGTTCATGCCCTGACCGAGGTCCGCGATTCATCCGTTTTGCAAATCGCCCATCATATTTGGTACAATGAATTCGACGACGCGATCGACGGTGTGGAGCGGTTGATCGAATCCGAACCCGACAATCCACTTGGGTATTTTCTCAAAGGAACTATCTATCAAACCATTTCCGAAGAGTATCGCAATGATATGTACAAGGACGATATCGACGACCTGCTGACCGATGCCATCGAGCGGGCCGAAGATCTTCACGATGATGACCGCGACAACGCCGACTGGCGGTTTATCTCCGGGGCGTCTTATGGATACCGCGCCCTCCAGCGGGCATTCCACGGTCGCTGGTTTGCCGCCTTTCGTGACGGTTTGCGATGCAGTTCTCATCTGAACGATGCCCTTAAGATGGACAGCACGTTCTATGACGCGTATGTCGGTTTGGGAGCCTACCATTACTATAAAACCAAAATGGCCGAAAACTTCCTCTGGCTTCCCTTTATCTCCGACCGCCGTGAAGAGGGAATCGCGCAGATTAAAAAGACCATCGATCACGGATTCTTGGCATCATACAACGCCCGCGAATCCCTGCTTCGCATTTATTTCAATGAACAAAAGTACGAGGAAGCCGTGGCGCTGGCAGACTCACTGGAAACCGGCAATCCGAATGACGCCTACTGCCTGCTTTATTGTGCCCAGTCACTGATGAATCTGGGACAAATCGAAAAGGCCGATGAGAAACTTCGCGCCCTGCGGCGGGTTTGGAAGGATTCTCCGTATTTCGATGAGGCCGGTATTTTCGAGGTGGAGCTGGTCGATGCGAAAATCTTCTATCGCGAGGGTGACCTGGACGCCGCCCGGCGGATTACCGACAAGATTCTATCCCTGAAGGGATTACGCGACGATAACGCCTATTTCGCCGAAACCTATGACAGCACCAAGGCCTTTATTAAGCGCATGAAATGAGATGACTTTTTCGCTTTTGGCATTCCTGCTTCTGTTGACCCCGATACAATCAACCCTGTTGACTCCGGAAAAACTCGAACATATAGACAGCGGCTTGAGCGCCATGCTCAATGGTGAGTGGGATCGGGCGTATGGCATTTTCGACGATATGCATCGCCGTGATACAACCGATCCCGGCGGCTACCTGTTCCGGGCATCGGTTCGGCAGGCGGAGATGATCGACCGGGAGGAGGATCTGTACGGTGCGGACTATTTTGCTCTACTCGACAGCGTGATAATTCATGCCGAGAAGCTTTTAATATCCTGCACGACAAGAGATTCAGCCCTCTGTTGCCTGTTTATCGGGCATCAATACGCCTATCGGTCGATCTGGGAAGCGC
>CAZVNK010000416.1:0-276 GCA_964628115.1 uncultured Ignavibacteriaceae bacterium
TAATATCCTCGGCGGCCCGGTTGAACGAGGTGATTTTCCAGTCGCGATCGACGGTAAAAACCCCGTCGGCAATACTGTCGAGAATAATCCCGGTAATTTCGTCTTTGGTAAATCTATCGCTCATGCTATTTCGCGCCTGTCGTATCGAATCCCGCCTTCCGGTTAACCTATGACAATATATTCTACGGCGCAAATAATATCAAATGCTAATGCGGCCGACTTTTTTTTGTCCGGTCAAACGAAACCTTCCGAATCAGAGGTCGTATCTACATCTAT
>CAZVNK010000416.1:332-2927 GCA_964628115.1 uncultured Ignavibacteriaceae bacterium
ACTCTCCCTGTTAACAAGTCGAGAACAGCCAGCACCCATAAGTAGACCGGATACAATCACGCCACGCCACGTGTATGACAGCGGGGAAATGCTGAAGGACTTGTTATGAAATATCAGAAATTTCTTATCATCGGATTAATGTCGCTTACGATGATCGCGCTGGAAATCGTCTGGACACGGATTTTTTCCGCGGAATTCTTTTACACCTTTGCTTTTCTGACACTCTCGCTGGCGATTCTCGGTCTGGGGCTGGGAGGCCTGTCGCTGAGATTGTTCGCCTTTCTCAACAAACGCGAATACCTGGGAATCTTTCTCGCGCTGACCGGACTTATGAGTCTGGCCGGCCCGCCGCTGGTGTTCCGTCTCGGACTCGATTTTTCCACTCTGTTCGGAAGCTGGGTCATGGTCGGCAAATTCGTCGTGACCATTGCCCTGCTGAGTTCCTCGTTTTTCTTCGGCGGTATGGCGCTGGCGATGCTGTTCAAGCAGTACCATCAGGACATGCCCCGGTTGTACATGGCGGATTTGCTTGGTGCCGGGTTGGGGGCAATGACGGCCATTGTCGTCATGAACTGGGTCGGAACCCCGGTCGCGACTTTTCTCTGCGGACTTCCGGTTCTGCTGGCGGCGTTTCTCACCTGCCGTCGCTGGATTAAAATCGTCCCGGTTCTGCTGGCAGTCGGGGCCGTCGTGCTGACCGCGTATTCATCGACGCTTTTGTACAACGAACGCCAGGAACGCGCGCCGATTCGAAGCGTGACCTGGGATGCGCTTTCGAAAATCAAGATCTATGAATACAATGAGAATTACTGGGGACTGGAAATCGACAACGTCGCCAATTCTCCGGTGTACCGTTTCGACGGCAACTGGAATCGTCCCGATTCAATGCGGTATCAGTTCGGTATTCCGGTCGATTACCTGATCAAGCAGTTCGACTCCTGCGTCTTTCTCTCACTCGGTGCGGGCGGCGGAACCGACGTGTTGCACGCCCTGCAGGAGGGCGCGACGGACATCCACGCGGTCGAGGTCAACGGCCGGATCAACGAGATGATGAAACACGGCGAGCTGGCGGATTTTTCCGGGCATATTTACGATGATCCGCGCGTGACCGTGGTCACCGAGGATGCCCGTGCCTACGTGCGGCGGCACGAGAACACGTTCGACGTAATCTACTCGCTCAGTTCCAACACCTGGTCGGCGCTGGCTTCGGGCGCGTTCGCGTTGGCGGAGAATTACCTGTTTACCACCGAGGCGTTTCGGGATTACTGGCGGTCGCTGTCCGACAGCGGCTTTATGATAATGGAGCATCAGTTCTACATGACACGAATTGTCAGCGAGGCGATGGCCGCTCTGCGCGCCGAAGGCGTCGAGGATGTCACGTCTCATTTTGCCGTGTACAATCTGCCGCAGTTGCGCCGGAAAGCGATCGTGCTGTCCAAACGGCCCCTGACCGATTCGCTGAGGTATCACGCGATTATCGACCTGACTCCCGAAGTGCATGAATACATCCACCTGTTGTATCCTCCGGCCGATTCGGCGGAGGACAATCTGTACAACCGGATCGTCATGGACGGGTGGGAGGCGCATGCCGACACGCTTCTCATCGATATTTCACCATGTACCGACAACAGACCGTTTATCGCCCAGACCGGCCGGTGGGCCAATTTCAGCTGGGACAATCTGTCGCAGATTCTTCCCTATGAGTTCATGGGATTTCCTCTGTCGAAATTGCTGATCGTTATTATCCTGCTGGTGGTGGCGGTGCTGATCATACCGCTGAACCTTCTGCCGTACATCGGCAAACAGGAGCATTTGCGCGCCGTTCCATGGCTGTATTTCTTCGTGATCGGGATGGCGTTCATGATCGTCGAAATCGTGTTGATGCAAAAATACACGCTGTTTATCGGGCCGTCGGTGTACACCATCGTGGCGATTCTGCTGGCGCTTTTGGTCGGATCGGGAATCGGCAGTCGTTTCGCAGACCGGGTCGGCGACCGTATCGCTTTTCTCGGCATTGTCGTCTGGTTACTGCTGGATGTGCTGGTTTTCGGGCATCTCACTTCCGCGCTTGGCGGGCTGACCATGATCCCGCGCATTATCGTCACGGCCCTGCTGATTCTGCCGCTCGGCTTTTTCATGGGGATGCCGTTTCCGAAGGGGACGCTTCGGGTCGGACCGCTGATCGACTGGGGATTCGCGGTCAACGGCGCCGCCTCGGTGCTGGGTTCGACCGCGATCATGCTGGTGGCGTTCACGTACGGATTCTCAGTCGCGCTGTTGCTCGGTGCGGCGCTGTATTTAATCGCATACGTTCTGATTTCAGCGAAATCCGCCTGGTGATAATATGAAAAAAGACGGGAGTACCATGCTCCCGTCTTTTGACTTGTCATGTCTTTTGCAACAGCTATAAACCGTACCCCAAACCGACCAGCAGGTTGCGCCCCGGTGAATACACTCCCGAACCGTGTTCTTTGTAGCTTTTGTCGGTGACGTTTTCCAATGCCAGGGTAAGATGCCATTTGTCACAGGAATACCGCGTCCGGAAATTGAGTGTTACCCAGCCGTCGGTACCCTCCCGGCCGATCCGCGTGTCGT
>CAZVNK010000417.1:0-489 GCA_964628115.1 uncultured Ignavibacteriaceae bacterium
CGCCCCGCGTGATATTTCCTCCCGCTCCGCAAAAGAAGTCTGCGATGATGGACGTGGGGGCGGGCCTACCGGCTACGGCGTTTATCTGGACTTTTCCGAAGCCATCGGTCGCCGGGGTCAACAGGTCATTCGCGAAAAATACGGCAACCTCTTTGAGATGTACAAACTGATTACCGATGAGAATCCGTATGATGTCCCGATGCGCATCTACCCGGCATCCCATTACACGATGGGCGGCCTGTGGGTCGATTATAATCTGATGAGTAATATCCCCGGCCTGCACGTGATCGGTGAAGCCAATTTCTCCGATCACGGCGCCAACCGTCTCGGCGCGTCGGCCCTGATGCAGGGTCTGGCCGATGGGTATTTCATTCTGCCCTATACCATCGGCGACTATTTCGCCCGCGTCGGAGCACAGAATATCGACACCGACCGGCCTGAATTCGGTGCGGCCGAGGAATCGGTACGATCGCGCATCGAACGGGTACT
>CAZVNK010000417.1:499-2907 GCA_964628115.1 uncultured Ignavibacteriaceae bacterium
TGGCGGTCAAGGGCAAGCGAACGGTGGATTCATTCCACAAGGCGCTCGGCTTGATTATGTGGGAAAAAGCCGGATTGGCCCGTAACGAGGCCGGATTAAAAGACGCCATCACCAAAATCGCCGAACTCCGCAAAGAATTCTGGCAGGATGTCAAAGTCCTTGGCGAAAACGACGAGATGAACCAAACCATCGAGAAGGCGGGACGTGTCGCCGACTTTCTCGAATTCGCCGAGATGTTCTGTTATGACGCGCTCAATCGCGAAGAATCCTGCGGCGCGCATTTCCGAGAGGAATATCAAACCGATGACGGCGAGGCGTTGCGCAACGACAAGAAATTCGCCTATGTCTCCGCCTGGGAATATAAAGGCGACGGAGTCAAACCGGAGCTTCATAAAGAGGATCTGACGTTTGAAAACGTGGAACTTACGACGAGGAGTTATAAATAGTGAACTTCACATTACGAGTCTGGCGTCAAAAAAACGCCCGGGAAAAAGGTCGCCTGGAGACCTATCAGGCCCACGACATCAGTGACGATATGTCGATTCTGGAAATGCTCGACGTGGTGAATGAAAATCTCGTCGGGGACGGTATCGAACCGATCCATTTCGACCACGATTGCAGAGAGGGAATCTGCGGAGCCTGCTCGCTGGTGATCAACGGCATTCCCCACGGCGGCAAGAAGGGGTGCACCACCTGCGAACTGCGCATGCGCAATTTCACCGACGGCGAAACCATCACCATCGAACCGTTCCGTGCCGGGGCCTTCCCCGTTATCAGGGATCTCATGGTCGACCGCTCCGCGCTGGACCGGATTATGCAGGCCGGCGGTTTCGTCTCCGCCAATACCGGCGGCGCGCCCGATGCCAACGCCCTTCCCATCAAAAAGGACACGGTCGAATCCGCGATGGATTCCGCCGCCTGTATCGGATGCGGCGCATGTGTCGCGGCGTGCAAAAACGCCTCGGCGATGTTGTTCGTCGCGGCTAAAGTCGGCCATTTGGCCCAGCTACCGCAGGGACAGGTCGAACGCGTCGAGCGGGTGCGCAAGATGGTGACTCAGATGGATATCGAGGGATTCGGCAATTGCACGAATTACTATGAATGCGAAGCGGTTTGCCCGAAAGAGATTTCGGTGAAAAACATCGCCAGAATGAACCGTGAATTTCTGCGGGCAATGACCAAATAGCCGATTTTCCCGATCGAAACCGCGGCCCCAAAAAACCGCTCGCAGGGGATCGGCGATTGCCCGCAATCGTTAATCTCTTGCGAGACAATAAGAAAAGCCTCAATCACTGCCAGCGCCGATTGAGGCTCTTCTGTACCAAGTCGTAAAAACTCCATGAGTTATACACCTCGGTTCCCTTTTGGGATGAAAAAGTCATCTTTTTTTATATTTTTTTGAATGCAAAAGATCAGAGTCGAATCGCTTTCCCTTCCTCGGCAATAGACACGTCAACGGAGCCGGAGTACCCGGACACAGTGTCCCGCACCCGTTTTTCATCCTCCTCGGCGATATGAGTCAACACAATTCGCCCGATTCGCCGGTCAGAAAGACTTTCTATCAGGGACGTCAAGTCAATATGCGTGGTTTCGATAATCAAAAGATCAAGATCATAAGCGAATGATTCAATATCATCAAATGATAGCAGGTCAGACGTATACAGAATCGACTTATCCCCCGCTTTGATTAAAAACGAATAACTCTGCATGAGATTGGCATAACCCGACTCGGTGATAATCTTTCGGTTGATTTCATTCTCCAGGTGTTTGTTCGGAATCGCCCGCACGATAATTCGATCATCATAGAGCGCTTTCTTTTCCGCATGCGGCGACAGAGCCAAACCGAAATCCATCTTCTCCGGAAACAGATAACAGGCGTGTAACAGATTGCCTATCGGTGTTATCGCCTCTTCGGGAAGACACACGGTCAGCGACCCGCGCGCTCCGGAATGTTTGACCGCCTGAATAAAATACGGCAGATCGGAGACATGATCGGAATGCATATGCGAAATGAATACGTAATCCACGTCCGGCAATCTCAATCCGGCCCGCAGAAACGCCCGGGTGATTCCGCTTCCGCAGTCAAACAACACTAACCGATTATGATAATTCAGCACCGCCCCGGAACAGGTGCGATTCTTCGACGGCAGTCCCGACGCCGACCCGAGTATCGTAAACGACACTGACATAATATTGCAATCAACAACGACAACACATGTAATGCAATCTCAAAAAGCGCTGATGAGACAATCTTCGTAGGGAAGGATCCGAGTCCGCCACGGCGGACGATGTGATCCTGCCGGTTTCTGTGGTGTCTCTTGCATGCCTATGAAATACGCCTCTTCTTACCAAAAACATGCCTTTGCGTGCCTCTGCGTACTTAAACACGCCCCTGCGTGGCCACTGCG
>CAZVNK010000418.1:0-2906 GCA_964628115.1 uncultured Ignavibacteriaceae bacterium
GAGCGGCCGGAATCGGACAGCGCCACCGTCAGGCCGGCGCCCAGACGCTTCCTGATCAGCCGTGCCTCGTCGCGCTTGATCTCTTCGGGGGAGAGGGAGCTTGAGTGATGGGGCGACGGAATCACCTGCCATTCCAGGCGGCACCAGCGTTGCAGCAGTTTTTCAAAGTGCGCCGCGCCGTCGGTGACGCAGCGGTCCTTGTCTTTGCCGATGGCGAGGACGGCGATCTTAAGCAAGGGAGGTAACCCTGACAAGCAAGCGCCGTTGCCTCGGGCCGTCGAATTCACAGAAGTAGATTCCCTGCCAGGTGCCGAGGACAAGTCGTCCGTTTTCGATCAGGATCTGTTCCGATGAACCGATCAGCGAAGTTTTCAAGTGGGCGTCGGAGTTTCCCTCGCCATGGTGGTAACCATCGGACTGCGGGATTTCCTTTTCGAGCTTGTACAGTATGTCGCGGGTGACGTCCGGGTCGGCGTTTTCATTAATTGTGACGGCGGCGGTGGTGTGGGGGACAAAACAGATGGCCAGACCGGAGTCGATTCCTTCTTCCGCGACCGCCTGCGCCACCAGCTCAGTGATATCAATCATCTGCTGGCGCTGCCGGGTCGGGACCGGGAACTCATGAATCGGCAAACAGTGCCTCCGCGTATTTTACCGGATCGAATCGCTGGATGTCGTCGATGCCTTCGCCGAGTCCGATGAAATCGACCGGTACGTTAAGTTCTTCCGCAACAGCTATCATGACGCCGCCCTTGGCGGTGCCGTCGAGTTTGGTGACGATGATGCCGTCACAGCCGACGGCGTCGGTGAATATTTTTACCTGCGAAAGGGCATTCTGACCGGTGGAGCCGTCGATAATCAGCTTGGTGTACACCGGCGCGTCCGGAATGGCTTTGACGACGACGCGTTTGATCTTCTTCAATTCCTCCATGAGATTGGCCTTGGTGTGCAAGCGCCCGGCGGTGTCCACCAGGAGAATGTCGGCGCCGCGTGCGGCGGCGGCTTTGGCGGCGTCGAAGGCGACCGCGGCCGGATCGGAGCCCGACTGCGAACGAACGATATCAACATTACTGCGCTGTGCCCAGATCTCAATCTGTTCGATGGCCGCCGCCCGGAAGGTGTCGCAGGCGGCGATGACCCCCGTCTTACCGTCAGAGGAAAAATGCGTGGCCAGTTTCCCAATCGTGGTCGTTTTGCCGACCCCGTTGACGCCGACGATGATCCACACTGCCGGTCGGTTGGCACCGTTTTCCCTTTCGTCCGCTTTGCCCTGGGAGAGGATCGCGGCTATCTCCTCCTTCAGAAGGGCGGTGACCTCTTCACCCTCGGTGAGTTTTCTTTCGCGGGCCGTCTCTTTCACGTTTTCGATGAGGCGCATCGTGGCCTGGACGCCGACATCGGCTTCGATCAGTATCTCTTCGATCTCATCGAGCAGGTCATCGTCGATTTTTCGGCGGGAAACTACCCGGGAGATCTTACCCAGGATATTGTCCTTGGTTTTACTCAGGGACTTCTTCAGTTTTTCGAATCTGCCGAACATGCTGGGGGGGCCTTATAGGGGTATATCGGGGTCGTCGGTTGTCGGGAAGTCGGAGTCCAGTCTCTGTATGACGGCGTCGGGTGTTTCTGCCTCGCCCATCGCTTCGGCGGCGGTCTCCGGTGACGGCACCACTGCCTCCGACTGAGCCTGTGCGGCGGCGATAACGAGATTGCCGGTCTGTTCGTCCTCGACCACATCGTTGAATTTGACCGCTACCAGTTTGGATATGCCCGGCTGTTCCATCGTGACGCCGTAGAGGTTGGAGGCCATCTCCATGGTGATCTTGTTATGCGTGATAATGATGAACTGCGTCTGCTTGGAGAAGTCGCCGATGATGTTGAGGAAGCGGCGGCAGTTGGCGTCGTCGAGGGGGGCATCGATTTCGTCGAGGATACAGAACGGCGAGGGCTTCACGAGGTAGAGGCTGAAGAGCAGGGCAATGGCTGTCAGGGCGCGTTCGCCGCCCGACATCATGGTGATCGACAGCAGTTTTTTGCCGCGCGGGCGGGCGATGATCTGGATATCCGACTCCAGCGGATCGTCGGGATTGACCAGGAACATGTCGGCTTCACCACCGGTAAACAGGCGGATAAAGAGCTTCTTGAAATTCTCCCGGGCGATGTCGAAGGTCTCGTTGAACATCTGGCGGGCGGTACGATTGATCTTGTTGATGGTCGTCTGCAAATCGTCCTTGGCCCCGGTGAGGTCCTCGAGTTGCTCTCTGAGGAAAGTTTCCCGCTCGCTGGCCGTCCGGTACTCCTCGAGTGCCAGGAGATTGACGGCGCCGAATTTCTTCAGGTGCTCTTTCTTTTCGGAGAGTTGGACTCGTGCCTGATCATCGGAAACATTTTCATCCGGTCGAACGACCTCGACGGAATCGATATCGACTTCGTAGTCCTCGGAGATACGGTCGCGGATCGTCTTAATTTCGGAATCGAGCGTGTTGAGGCGGATTTCGATCTGGTGAATTCTCTCGCCGGTATTCTCTCGTTCCGAACGGGCCTGTTTGAGAAGGCCTTCCCGGGAATCGATGCGCTGCTGAATTTCGGTCACCAGGTTCACCTGCCCCAGCTGCCGCGACGGCTGATTCAGCTCACTGGTCGTGATCGTGGACGCAACCAGCCAGCAGAGCATGTCAGAGGTACCGTAGGCAGCAGAACGCTCCTCATCGGCGAACTCATAGGTGATGGAACCCGCCCGGTTGGCCATCATTGCCGCACCGAATTCCCTGTCGGTAATTTTATTCTGCAGTTCAAAGCTGTCATCGGGATGCGACACCACCGACCCGCTGCTGTCGCACATAAAGACGTACCCGGAGGTGCCGAACGCCATCGGATCGATGAAATGGGTGTTGAAATAGGACATG
>CAZVNK010000419.1:0-2891 GCA_964628115.1 uncultured Ignavibacteriaceae bacterium
GGGCTATGCGGTTATCAGGGATGTCGGAAACGATATCCCGATTAAAACCGTCGATGATTTACGGACGGGGCAGGAGATTGAATCGGTTTTCGCGGACGGTTCCGCGACGGCAATCATCAAGGACGTAACGAAGCAAACGAAGACATCATGACAGCAACGGCACGAAATTTCAAGGACTTCGAATCGGCTCTGGAGCGACTGGAAGAAATCACGGCTCAGCTTGAATCCGGCGAGGCCAAACTGGAACAATCGATTGCCCTCTATACCGAGGGAATCGAAATCGCCGCGTTTTGCGGCAAGAAGCTGACCGAGGCCGAAAAGAAAATTACCATTCTCAGGGAAAAGAACAGCCGCCTGATCGAGGAATCGTTTGCCGACGAGGGTGCCGATGACGAAAACTGACACGGCCACACCGGGACTGGCTTATTTGGAAAAACGTCGTCTCGAAGTGGACGCCCTGCTGGATAAATACCTTCCGGCGGAAACGACCTATCCCCAGCGATTGCATCGGGCCATGCGCTATTCGGTGCTGGCCGGCGGCAAACGAATCAGGCCGACGCTGATGCTCACCGCCTATGAAGCTTTCGGGGGGAAGGAGCACGAAATCATCGATCCCGCCGCCTGCGCCGTGGAAATGATTCATACCTATTCTTTGATTCACGACGATTTGCCCTGCATGGATGACGACGAATTGCGTCGCGGACTGCCGACCCTGCACGTGAAATTCGATGAAGCCTGCGCCGTGCTGGCCGGGGATGCGTTGCACGATCTGGCATTCGAACTTTTGGCCCGTTCCGGGTCCGCCCGCGCGGTCGCCGAACTGGCTCGCGCCATCGGCACCGAAGGCATGATCGGCGGGCAGTTTGCCGACGTGGCCGCCGAGGGCAAACCGGCGACATTGGATGAGATCACCTATATTCATGCCCATAAAACCGGCGCGCTGATTCGCGCCTGTATCAGAATCGGCGCGATTCTGGCGAACGTGGACGATAACACTCTGGAACGGTTGACGCAGTATGGCGAAAAAATCGGCTTTGCCTTTCAGATTATCGATGATATTCTCGACGTCGAGGGTGACCAGAAAGAACTCGGCAAACAGGTCGGCTCCGATTGCAAAAACCTCAAAGCCACCTATCCCGGAACGGTGGGATTAGAGCAATCGCGAGTGGATGCCGAACGTATAATAGAAGAAGCGGTTGCCATCAGCAGAGAATTTGATTTGAAGGAAAATTATTTTGAGCAAATTGCGCGGTTTATCGGATGGCGGAAAAAGTAACATGAGTCTTTTGGAATCCAGCCGGAAAGCGTCCGATCTGAAGCGACGCGACGACGACCAACGGCGAGAGCTGGCCGACGAAATCCGGGGCGAAATCGTTTCCTTCGTGGCCGATACCGGGGGGCATCTCGCGTCGAATCTCGGTATTGTCGAATTGACCCTGGCGTTGCATCGCTGTCTCGATATCCCCAAAGACCAGATCGTCTGGGACGTGGGACATCAGTGTTACGTGCACAAGATGCTGACCGGGCGCAAGGACGCCATGCACACGCTCCGGCAGTATCAGGGCGTTGCGGGTTTTCCCAAACGCGCGGAGTCACCCGCGGATGCTTTCGGCGCGGGTCACGCCTCGACCTCCATCTCCGCCGCACTCGGTTTGGCCGCGGCCCGCGACCAGCGGGGGCTCGATCACAAGGTGGTGGCGGTTATCGGCGACGGTGCGCTGTCCGGCGGGCTGGCCTATGAGGGTCTGAACAACGCCGGCGCTCTGCGCAAGGACCTGCTGGTGATTCTCAACGACAATGAAATGTCGATTTCGAAAAACGTCGGCGCCATGGCCAAGTACCTGACCAATATCATGGCCGACCAGCGTTTCAATAAATTACGCGATGAGATCTGGGATTTGACCGGGCGGTTCAAACGTCGCGATAAAATCCGCGCCATGGTCTCCGATATCGAAGATTCCATCAAGGGTTTGTTCATTCCCGGCTATCTGTTCGACAAACTCGGATTTCGGTATTTCGGACCGATTGACGGGCACGATATCACCCTGCTGACCAAAATGCTCAACCAGATCAAAGACCTCGGTGGTCCGCTATTGCTTCACGTCCTGACCACCAAGGGCAAGGGGTACAAACCGGCCGAATCCGATGCCACCAAGTTTCACGGGATCGGGGCATTCGATAAAATAACCGGTCAGGCCAACGCCAAAACGGGACTGCCCGCGTATACCAAAATCTTCGGTCGTATTATGACGGAACTGGCCCAGAAGGACCAACGCGTCGTGGCGCTTACCGCCGCGATGACGTCCGGAGTCGGCTTGAACGAATACGCGGAGAAATATCCGCATCGCTTTTTCGACGTCGGTATCGCCGAGGGGCACGCCGGATGTTTCGCGTCCGGAATGGCCGCCGGCGGCCTGCGACCGTTCGTGGCTATCTATTCGACCTTTCTCCAGCGCGCGTACGATCAAATTATCCATGACGCCGCGCTTCAGAAACTGCCGGTCGTGTTCTGTATCGACCGCGCCGGACTGGTCGGCGAGGACGGCCCGACTCATCACGGGGCGTTCGATTTGTCCTATTTGTCAGCAGTCCCCAACATGACCATAATGGCGCCGAAGGACGGCGATGAATTTCGTTCCCTGTTGCACCTGCTGGTCGAACGCGATCTTGATGGTCCCTGCGCCGTGCGTTATCCGCGAGCCGCGATTCCCCGCGAAATGACCAATCAGTTGGAGCCGATCGAGTGGGGAAGCTGGGAGACGCTTCGCGAGGGGGGAGACACCGTATTGATCGCGACCGGTACTATGGTGCAAACCGCGTTGGCCGTTGCCGATGAATTGGAGAAGGAGTATCCCCTGACGGTTGTCAATGCCCGATTTATCAAGCCACTC
>CAZVNK010000420.1:0-2888 GCA_964628115.1 uncultured Ignavibacteriaceae bacterium
GGCAGGATTTACACGAGGATGACAGCACCGCTAATTTCTGTATAAAAGGGCTGTCGTATGACTGCCCCTTGAAAGTGGCACCTCGTTCCAATCTGGAGTCGGAAGGCCCGTCGGGCGGCCCGTTTGACACCACAAGCGCGATTTATACTTTTGTGCATAAGTATATTGATCCCATAGAATATGAAATCGTCGTTGACCGGGATTGGATTACGCTGTCCGGTGATATCGGCGGGATATTACAGCCTTTTGACACCGCCGAAGTGGTCGTTACGATTAATGAAAACGCGGAACTGCTGTGCGATGGTGCGCATTTTGCCCATGTGGAATTTAAAAATCTCACTCATCCTGAGGATGATATCGAGCAATATGTCATGCTGGTGATCGGAACGCCGTCGCCGCGTTACGCCTGGATGCTGGATACCGATCCGGGATGGATTTGCGAAGGGGATTGGGAGTATGGTGTCCCGACCGGTGGCGGAGGAATAGGTGGTTATGGAGTTGACCCAACCAGTGGTCATACCGGGGATAATGTGTATGGGTATAATTTGGATGGCAATTACCCATATTATCTGCCGCCGACTCGTTTAACATCACATCCGATTGATTGCACAAAATTAGTAAAAGTAAGACTTCAATTTTGGAAATTCGTTTGTCTGGGGACCGGTGGCAAGGCTAGTGTTCATGTTTCAAACGATGCAGAAAACTGGTCACAAGTATGGTTCTGTAGTGATTATTCCTGGCCACCTCCGACAGAATGGTCGCATCTTGATCTTGATATTTCGGCTTTTGCCGACAGCCAATCAACTGTATATGTTCGCTGGACCATGGCCTCTGATTCGAATCACAATCTAATGGGCGGGTGGAATCTCGATGATATCGAAATCTATGGTATTTATGATTCCGCGTCACTTCTGGAGCCGACGCCGGTCGAGCCGGATGACAAGACCCTGCCGCTTGATTTCAGCCTTGCTCAGAATTACCCGAACCCGTTCAATCCGAGCACGGCGATTAAATTCTATCTTCCGAAAACCGCGCCGGTGACGCTTGAGATATTCAATATTCTGGGGCGGAAGGTTGCGACGCTGGTCGATGAGCGATTAACTCACGGCGAACATATCGTAACCTGGGATGGTACCGTCGAAAATGGCAAAGAAGCCGCGACGGGGATATATTTCTATCGGTTGAAGGCGGGAGAATATATCGAGACCAAACGGATGGTGTTGTTGAAATAGCATGAAATGATTCTTGTAGCTCAAGCCCTTCCGAGGGCTTGAGCCGGCAAGGTAGGTTTTCATGCTCCGCATGAAATGTCAGGATCCAAGAGGATCGCTGACCTACGAAGATTGACAAGGCGTTAATTTATGCAATATCGTACAAGCCAAAGGCCGGTGGTTACCGGCCTTTGGTGTATGTACTATTGTCGTAGTCTGTTATTAGTACGATATCGTCATTCGCCGCGCATCAGCACCGCGATGGCGGAGACATCGACGATATCCTGCGCCGAACATCCGCGCGAAAGGTCATTGGCCGGTTTGGCCATACCCTGAATAATCGGCCCGGTGGCGGTGGCTCCGGCCAGTCGTTCGGTCAGTTTATAACCGATATTGCCCGCATCGAGATCGGGGAAGATCAGCACGTTGGCGTTGCCGGCGATATCCGAATCGGGGGCTTTTTTCTTGCCGATTTCCGGCACGATCGCGGCATCGAGCTGTAATTCCCCATCGGCCTTGATATGCGGATGATTCTTCTTGAGAATCTCCAGCGCCGCGAGGACTTTGTCGACGTCTTCGTGTTTGGCCGAGCCTTTGGTCGAGAACGACAGCATCGCAACGCGCGGCTCCTCGCCGGTGAGACTTTTCATCGTCTGCGCGGTCGCGGCGGCAATCGATGCCAACTGTTCGGGATCCGGATTCGGCACCACTGCGCCGTCGGCGTACATGAATACTTTGTTGACCGTGTCGCGGTATTGCGGGATGGTCATCATGAACGCGCCCGAGACGGTGGTGATGTTCGGGGCCAGCCCGATCACCTGGATTCCCGCCCGAAGCACATCGCCGGTGGTGTTCACCGCGCCGGCCACGGACGCATCGGCGATATCCCTGCGGACCATCATCGCGCCGTAAAACAGCACGGTTTTCATGGCTTTCTCGGCATCTTCTTTGGTGATGCCTTTTTTCTTGCGGATTTCGCAGAATTCATCGACGAACTCGCCGAGATTGTCGGCATGAACCGGATCGATCACCTCGACCGTGTCGAGATTCAGACCATGCTCTTTGGCGAGTTTGGCGATTTCGTCTTTGTCGCCGAGCAGGGTCACCCGGGCGATTTTTCCGGCAACCAGGATTTTGGCGGCCTGGATCGTGCGCGGTTCGGTTCCCTCGGGCAAAACCACTTTTCTATTTTTGGCTCGAGCTTTTTCTTTAATGGTCTCGAGGATCTGGTTGTTTGACGCGGACATGAAAGTCTCCTTGTTACGGTTATATATGCAGTAAAGAATATATCATTGGCTTACATAATGCGGAAATCCGGGTCGGAGAGAAACGCCTCGATGAATTTGTCGATGTCGCCGTCCATGACTGCCTGCACGTTGGACGTTTCCGTGTCGGTGCGGTGATCCTTGACCATGTTGTACGGGTGAAACACGTAACTGCGAATCTGACTTCCCCACTCGATTTTCTTTTTGGTCTTTTCCATTTCACTGCGTTTTTTCATCTGCTCTTCGAGTTCCATCTGGTAGAGCCGCGAGCGCAACATCTTCATGGCAGTGGCGCGGACCGACTATTCACCGACGATCGGCGTCGACCCGAGGCTCGTCTCCGCCGGGCTGGTCAACGACGGCATCCTCAAGGGCATCCTCGTCAAGAACGACGCGCCACGGCTGGCCGACG
>CAZVNK010000421.1:0-2870 GCA_964628115.1 uncultured Ignavibacteriaceae bacterium
GACGATATCCCCAAAAATATCCGTCGCAAACAACGTGACCGCCTGTGGAGCCTTCGTCGCCGTGGGAAATAGGCTACAATCCCAAAAACACGATAGCGGAACCGGGTCAGGATAATTATGTTATGAGTGATTGATATGAACACCAAAGACGACATGACGATAAAGCTGACCGCCGAAGTCTCCTGTGCGGGGTGAGCATCGAAACTCGGGCCAAAGTTTTTGGCCGACGTGTTAAAAGGTTTGCCCAAAGAAACCAATCCCGATTTGTTGGTGGGATTCAACACCGCCGACGATGCCGGGATATTTCGTATCAATGACACGCAGGCTTTGGTGCAGACGGTGGATTTTTTTCCGCCGATTGTCGATGATCCCTATTATTTCGGGCAAATTGCCGCCGCCAATGCTCTCTCGGACATTTACGCCATGGGGGGACTGCCTCTGACCGCGCTTAATATTGTCGGTTTCCCGCCTAAAATGCCGCCGAGTATTCTGAAAAATATCCTGCTGGGGGGAGCCGAGAAAATCCGCGAATCAGGCGCGGTGGTGGTCGGAGGGCATTCAATCAAAGATAACGAATTGAAATACGGTGTTGCCTGCACCGGCATAATCGACATCGATAAAATCGTCACCAACGCCGGGGCGAAAGTCGGCGACCGGCTGTTTCTCACCAAACCGTTGGGAACCGGCATTATTACCACCGCTATCAAGCAGAAAATGGCGGGGACGGAGGATATCGCTTTTGTTACCCGCTTGATGGCGCAGTTGAACCGCGACGGCGCGGAACTGATGATCGCTTACAAAGCGCACTCCGCAACCGATATAACCGGCTATGGTATTTTGGGGCATGCTCATGAGATGGCAGTCGCTTCGGGCGTGACCATTCGCCTGGTCTTCGACAGTCTGCCGCTGATTCCCAATGTGCTGACATTCGCCGAGGCGGGCGCTCTTACCGGCGGCGCCAACGCCAATCGCGATTATTTGAAAGACGTCGTGTCCCTGCCGGATTCACTTGCCAAAGCGCAAACCGACGTGCTCTTTGATGCGCAGACTTCCGGCGGACTGCTGATTGCGATTCCGGACGGCAATGCCGATGCGTTTGTAATCACTGCCCGCGAGAGAAAAATCGAAATCGCCGAAATCGGCAGGGTGGAGACTTGTTCCGAATATTCCATTATCGTCGAATAGCATATTGTACTTATCTTAACGTCATTTTAGTACATCGTTAATCTCTTTTTCACGAAAATTGATTAATCATGAAACCGGAACACCGGAATTACTGTTTAATAAATAAGAGGTGCGCGAAAGAAGAGATGGTTCCGAACGAACCATCCATTCGCAACAGAACTTCTTCGTCAACGCTAAAGTTTTTGTTGACATGGATTTCATAAAAGAAATATTTTAAAGCGATTGAGGGGAAGTATGGAAATAAACATAATCTATTCGAAGAACAAGGCCGATCACATACGTGCCGCGGGATTTGTCAGGGAAGCCGTAAGAAATCTCGGCATTTCGGCCACGATTCATGAGTGGGAAACCAAGGTCAAGTCACCGCAGGTCGTCGTCGACGGATTCGATCTGATCGGACCGCAGTTGACAACCCCGCGCATGAAACTTTCGTACGACGCTATTGTCAAAGCTTTGGAGCAGACCGCCTGGTCAAGTATGTGACCGATAAAAACAGACATCTGTCGATTACACCGTCTTAATTTATATCAAAAATTCTATATCAATCACTGCTTGTCCCGCAAGGGGCAGTCTGTGGTCATCTGTACCGGAGGGTACGCGTAAAACAACGATTTCTATTTTATACTAAACACCGAACCTGTTGACCGACGGTGGATTAACTCAATCGAGTATTTTGGGCACATGGTTTGATATCTCTTCTGATGAAAAGCCGATTCAACACAAACTGTAAGGAGCCAAAGAATGTATCGTAAGCTTATTATTATGGCGCTGATCCTGGGATTGACCGGATTATTCGCCGGGTGTTCAAGTGAAAACTCAGCCTCGTCCGATGAAAGCGATTCCATTGCCGCTCAATTCGGCGGTTATGAACCTACCGATGAAGCCCCCGCTTTCGGCGATCCGATGATTGCCGAGGAAATGGTTGGCGATGAAGAATATGTCGATGCGGTCGCGGCGTCGCCCGCGCTTGATTCCATCGAAAATACCGACACCTATGACGTATATGCCCTGCGAATGGTCTGGGGATCGCTGGAATACGATTCGACTATCGCTGAAGTGACCGACTGGACCGGATCGCTCGAAGTCGACGACGGAGCCATCGTTATTCGTAAACTGATTCGCTTCGAACCGGGGCAGGATTACATCCTGGAGCGGGTCGATCGCAAACTCGTGGAGTGGGTGTCGTTTACGACCGTGCATCATGATGGGGTGCTGGCCTATGTGTACGATCCGCCGGTCAATACTGATACGACCGCGTCGGAAATCGCTCCGAAGACGATCACGTTCAGCACCGCGCCGTTTTCCATCACGCTGACCATGGATGAACTGGCCGCGCTCGATACCATTATTTATCTCGACGATTCCACCAACGCCGTTGCGCTTCGCGCCTGCAGGGTCAAACCGATGGCCTGCCCGCGCGGCTTTCCCGGGCGAATAGGTTCAGGCTCTCGGCGGGGTCGCGCACGGTGCCGGCTTCTGTGAAGATGAGCCCGAAGTCAGGCATCGTCAGGATGTGGCGGTCATGGGTGTCCATGACGCCGTCTGAGAGGTTCAGGGTGTAGGTCGTCCCCTCTTCGGTATAGGCATAGAGCGCAAGGATCCGGTCGACGCGGGTCCTGGTGGCGGCATCGATCGCGTCATAGGCGGCCTTGAAGCCGTCAAGCGCGGTGACTGAGACGGTGAGC
>CAZVNK010000422.1:0-600 GCA_964628115.1 uncultured Ignavibacteriaceae bacterium
GCCGCTGACAACTTCCATACCGAATCTCGATATCGACGGCCAGGCATCACTTTCGCAAAGCTGAGTACCGATCGTATCGCAGAAAGGCGTGTAAGTGTTGGTCAGGTTCCGGGCTATATCCCAGTTAAATCCATTGTTATCGGAGACCGAGATATAAAGCTCGCCGTTGGCGGTTCCACTAACCGAACCGAAATTGGTGGCATCGAGATGACAGTCGTCATAGACGCCTGCGGCAAAATCGTTATACTGCACGAAGAGAGCATAGAATTTGCCGTCGCATTCCGAAATCTGCATCTTGGTAATTGCCATTTCGTTCCAGGCTCCACCGTAACACCAGGTTCCCTCATCCGGGGGTTCCCAGCTCGAGAAGTCCTTGATAACACGAATAGCGTCAGTACCTTCATCCCAGTGGAACAGACGTCCCGACGTCGGCCAGCCGGTAAAGCTGCCGCCGCCGACCGGAGTCCACGGGAAAGCATCCCAGATAACGTGCAGATTGTCATCGGTGCCGATCAAAGCTGAAACATCGCAGTGGGCGCGCCAGCCGACAACACTCGAATCGGACTTGGTTATATTCATCTTGGATGACCATGTGAGACC
>CAZVNK010000422.1:610-2426 GCA_964628115.1 uncultured Ignavibacteriaceae bacterium
GTAATCCCCGCATGTAGTCAGAAAGGTTAAAGCTGCTTTTCATGGTTTTCTTTTGTCATATGGTTTCTATCTAGAATGACTATAAGTGTTTCAAAAAGGCTATTAGCTGCGTAGTTTATTTTAAGCGACCCATATCATCAGAGTTCATCCAGTAAATGTCATTCTCTCTCTGACTTCCACGAGTGACCGATTCACCGTCACCAATGATGCCGGGGAGATTGGCAATCCATACCAGACAGACCTTGCCGCTGACACGCGATGCAGTCACGACCTCACCCAGATCGTCAACCGTATCAACCATCATCGGCGGATACGTCCAGGCGCCAACAGTGTCACTGCCGGCCCTGCGGAAATATGCAATACCGCTGGAACCCTGGGTATTACCCTGCTGGGCAATAAGGTGGGTTACCGTATCGCCGTCCCAAACCTGATATTCATGGTTGGGCCAGATATATTCCGGATCGCCGGTATGTTCCAGAGGCGGATAAGCATAGAATGAATCCGGAACACGGCTCTTGTACGGCGAGAAGAAACACCCGCCGGCATTAAAATCATACCACATAGTCGAGGAATAGCCGTCACCCTCGTCGTGATGGTTGGAAATGTTGACCTTGCCCGTTGTAGAAACGTCCAGTCCAACATAACCGGAGTAGTTGATACCGCTCCCGAGACGCGGGTGAATATCACAACCGCCGCCGGCACCGGCGAAAATAAAAACTCCGCCTACTTCATCCCAGGCTTCATAGCCGGTACCACGGTCTTCACCTTCAATGTCGGTTAACTGCTTCATCCAGCAAAAATGAACCATCTCTGATCCACGCCAGTCAACCTGGCGGTTCATACGGCCGTTGGCCTGGTAGTCATACTGAGTATAACCAACCGTCAGACCTACACCACTCACCTTGACATCTTCGAAGCCAAGGGGAGTCGAACCGCCGGAGATACCGGTCGGGACATAATCGGTATTGCGTTCGGCGCCGGCAAGCTTATACTTCGGCAACGAACTGGCCGGAGTCAGCTTGGGGCCATGGCTCTTCTTGGAGACATGCATACCAAAAGCAGTTACAGACAGCAAAGTGAGGACCAACAAGGATAGGATTAGAATTGTCCAAAAGTTCCTTGTCATGTTTTTTGCTCCTTTCACAGATTTTTAAATTCCCAATTGAATCCCAATGATTCTTCAAGGCATTTTTGGATATTTTTCTGTTCGGGACATATCCCGATTAAGTAAAATTTTTGCGAAACTTTATTCCTAGATGATCACCCCCCCAAAGCCTTCGATAACATTTTTGACTATAATCATTTTAAAACAGTTATGGCAATAGAAATATTTGTTTACAAAAACCATAGGCTGCTCCAAAACGAAAGGCTGAAGCAATCATTAAGATATTGCACGAGATAGAGTAGTGAGGCGGTGCAAGTGTTCTTACCAAGGAAAAAACACTTTTTATATCAACAGCAAATGAGGTCGTACGGATAGAACCTTAATTAAGGTCAAAATTGCTTTATAAATCCAAAAACCCTCGTAGCATTTTAAAAATAGTCACAATACTGTATTTTGTCAAGGTTTAATTGCAAAAATCTCATCAATTTAATATTCCTAAGTCTCCATAATACAATGAATTGTAGTTTGCCCATCAGTAGCGCCGAGGAGAATCGAAAAAAATAAAAAAAGGGCCGCCCATAGCGGGCGACCCGGAAAAATAAGAGGTCCAAAAATCTAATTCATTACTGCGGCGGCGGCGGCCCTGCCTTGTAGAAGTAGTTCACCAGATACGTGCCGTCCATCAGGTTAATACTGCCGTCATCGTTGGCG
>CAZVNK010000422.1:2436-2852 GCA_964628115.1 uncultured Ignavibacteriaceae bacterium
TCGAGGCTGGCGGTTCACCGCCTTCATACAGGTAGTTAATAATATACAGTATATCCAGCAGGTTAAGCTGATTGTCGGTGTTGGCGTCGCCGCGCATCGTCTGCATCACCTTGAAAGTCGTCTGGATCGCATCGGTTGCCCCAAGCTGATCCTCGACCGTAAAGGTAACCGTATAATACTCGCCGTCCTGCGTCATGTTCGGTATGAATGAGTGTGTCGCGACACCGTTGCCGGAATCGACAAAGATGGCATACGGCAGCACCGTATCGACCGTAATGACGCATGAGCCACCCTCTGGATCGCTGGCCGTCAGCATATCGAGCCGCTCATAATCGACTATGGCGACAATCGTATCAGGTAGAGTATCAGCTTTTGCGCTTTGTCATTGGCGCTGGCGCCGTAGTTGCGTGTTTCGG
>CAZVNK010000423.1:0-2849 GCA_964628115.1 uncultured Ignavibacteriaceae bacterium
ACAGACTGTAAATCTGTCGGCGAAGCCTTCGGAGGTTCGAATCCTCCCCCCTCCATTTTAAAAACCCTGAGCACATCGGGGCTTTTTTCTGCCCGCCACCGTCGAATCAATCAATAAAATGCACTATGAAAATGAATGTTGGAATAATGTATTAAGGAACATCCCTGTATACCAAAAGCCCCCCCGCTGTTGCGGGAGGGCTTTTGTGTATGTGGTGTTCCTGTTATAACGTCAGGTCGGGCGTTTGACGTTACTTCAGGAGAACCATTTTCTTCGTGGCTTTATAGCTGCCGGCATCTGCTTTATAGAAATAGAGGCCGGTAGCCAATCCGGAGGCATCCCAGTTAAAGACAACCGTACCGGCTTCACTGAAGCCGGAGAACTCGGCAACCTTCTGACCGTTGACATTGTAAATCGCGACTGCGTAATCGGTTGCGATCGGCAGGTCGAGTTTGAATGTCGTCGTCGGGTTGAACGGGTTCGGGTAGTTCTGGCTCAGCGCGAAGTCGGTCGGTATGATGACCTTACTTGTTGCCAGGCCGGCGCCGCTGTATTCAGCAGCTTCGACCGAAGCCAGGGTGCCGTCGCCTTGGAGAAGCAGAACTTCGCCGCTGGTGATGGCATCGCCTTCGTTCCATCCGAGTACGAGCACACGGGTGGTATTATTGTCATAGGCGTAGGTCAGTTCCATATGGGCAGCATCGGCCGCCAGGGACGGAGTGACCTGACCGTCAAAGACAAACAGGGCCGCACCAATGTCGGCATTGGTTTCGACACTGAGAACACTACCGTGGACCGCGAATTCGGCCAGGTAGGCGGGATTGCTCTTCGGCAGCGGCATGGCATCGCCGACGATGATACGGATCAGGTAAACCAGATCAGCAACCGTCAGGGTGAATCCGTCGCCGTTGATCTCGGAAGCAGCCTTACTGCCTTCGTAATGGATTCCGAAAGCGGAGGCGCCATAAACGAAATAGTTGGTGAACATAACCGCGTCGGCGATTTCGTTCTCGATTCCGTTCATGTTGATGTCGCCGCGATCGTCGATCTCTTCGGTATCGATAATATCGACACCGCCATTACGGAAGGTAATGGCGCCCAGAGGCGTATTCTTCACGGTCGGATCCGTGAGATAGAACGTCTCGAAGCAGTCGGCCGTCGGGCCGCTGTAGCCGTATTCGACCGGATCGGTTATCTCTACGCCTTCGAAATTGAAGACTTTAAGGCCGAGATAGAGCCATGTACCGGTTTCATCCGAGAGAGTGTTATCGCCGCAGTCGAACCAGAAGAAGCTGACCGGAGCGTAAGTTCCCTCGTTAGTGTAATCGTTAGTCACGTAGAAGTGCAGATCAGCCAGCACGCCGGGGCCGCTGACATGATTCGGATTGACAACACCGTCGTTGGTCTCGCGGAGACCGACGATACGCAGCATGCCGGACGGGCAACCGTTACCACAGTTGCCGGTGGCGCCGAAGCGATAGGTGAAGGATTCGAATTTGCCGGCGATCAAGGCGCCCGGAGTCGCGCCGGTGAAACTCAGCACGGAAGCGTCATAAGCGATAAGGAAGTCAAAACCGCCGATCAGGTCGATCGGGTTGGCCCAGGCCGAGTCGAGGTAAATCGAAACGGTCCCGTTGTGACCCTGAAGCTGATCGTGGACTTTCTGGATCGAAATGGCGAAGCCGGTGACATGGATGCTGTAGCAAGCCGTGTCGGCATTGGTAGGGCTGCAGGGATTGCAGACATTGGCGCCGTCGGTGACCAGCACGCAAAGCGTGTAATCGCCGGCATAATCTTCGCCGTAGCCGATATCCCATTCCCAGACGCCGGTGTTGGCGTCGAGAGTCAGGCCGGCCCCATAAGAGGTCTCACCGTCGAAACTGACAAGCTGATACTGAAGGGCATTCGGACCGCCGTCGGTATCGGAAGCGATAACCTGGTCGGACAGAGTGATGCCCCAAACAGCATAAATTATATCTGCCGGATCATGAGTGATTTCAGGCGGATCGTTGTAGACACAAATGTTCAGCGAGCATTCGACGAATTCGCCGCATTTGTCGGTGACCTTAATGGTAACATTATGGTCACAGACATCGCCGCCGCCGGTCTGCCAAAGATAATGGGCGTTGCCATCGATGGCTCCGGGACCGTCGGTAACCTCGAACGTCAGTGTCTCGCACAGGGTGGTCAGGTCAGGATCGTCGTAGGTAACGTCGAACTGAACATCGTCACCCCAGTGAACAGTAATGTCATCAGGGCAGGTAAGAGTCGGAGGCCGATTGGTGATAGTCACCGCACCGGCAGTGATGGTCGTCGCCAGAGCGTCCATCCCGCAACCGACCAAACCGGTCGAAGCGGAAACAGCGCCGCAGCAGCCGCCCGTAACAGTGGCCCCAACAACATTAATCGTGCCGGCACAAACATCGGCTGTCTGAATTGATATCTCACCAACTATGATCCCGCCGGAAGCGTCAACGCAAACATCGCCGGCATCAGCCTTCAATGCTGCCATTCGGTAAACGTTACCGTCGACAATCGGACCAATCCGATTGTTAAGACCGGTAAAACCGCTCGCAAAAGAAACCGTCGGGGTACCTTGAAAATCGCCTGTTATTTCAAAAACAATTTCAAAAGCACTTAAATCTTCGGGAGAATCAACAGTAATATTCAGAACCGTATTCGTGCAACGAGGAACCGATTTCGACTGAAAGGTCACACTCTGTGCCGAAGCATAAGAGAAACCGAAAAACAGCAGACATGAAACCAGCAGTAAAGATAAATACAATGTTCTTTTCTGCATCATTATAATGCTCCTTTAAATATTATTAAAGGTTCATTAAAAGTAACCA
>CAZVNK010000424.1:0-2839 GCA_964628115.1 uncultured Ignavibacteriaceae bacterium
TATGACATCGCCGATACGGATTTCACATCGGCAGGTGTCGGCAAATGGTCGGTGATGGCCAGCGGTAGTTATAACGGCAGTTCCCGCAAACCGGCGCATTTCGATGCCTGGTGTAAGATGATACTCGGATTTCTTACGCCGACGAATATTCCCGCCAATATGACCGGCGTGGAAATCCCGCAAATCGAAACCGATCCCGTGGCATATAAAATTTGGACCGATGGTGATTACACGGGAACGGAATATTTCATTGTCGAGAATCGTCAACAGGTCGGTTTCGACAACGCGCTTCCCGGAAGCGGGCTGTGCATTTATCATGTCGATGAAACCGCCGGTTCCGGTTTTATGGGATCCAACGACGATCCCGAACATTATCACGTGGCGCTGGAACAGGCCGACGGATTGTTTCAACTGGAATATGCGTTGAGCAGTAACGGTGACGGTGGTGATCCGTTTCCCGGATTCACTAATGCGCGTCATTTCGACGACAAGTCCACGCCGAACAGTCGGGGGTACGGCGACGTTATCACCAAAGTGGCGGTTTGGGATATTTCCGATTCCGATTCACTGATGACGGCGAATATGGATGTTACCTGGTCGCAACCGTATTTTGCGTTTACGTCGACGAGTTTCGATGATGAAAACGGCAATGATATTTATGAAGCCGGGGAGACGATCAGTTTCTATTTCACCCTGCAAAACGACTGGCTGTCCGCATCCGATGCGGTAGTGACACTCAGTTCCAATGACCCCGCGATCGAGTTTGTCAATTCCAGCATTATGTTTAACGATTTCCCGGGTGAGGGATTCGAGGCGGGCAATGCGGTCAATCCGATCACGTTCGTGATTCCCGACACGATCACGCCGCGTTACGATTCGTTTTTCGTGACGGTCGAATCCGACGGCGGATCGTTCGGCGCCGGTTACGGGATGGAAATCATCGCGGGCACGCCGCAAATTCTTCTGGTCGACGCCGACCGGGGAGGATCGTACGAAGAACAGTATTACAATGATTTTTATCGGCTGAAAATGCCGGTGCATATCTGGGATAAAGAAGCCAAAGGCACGCCGTCATTTGCGACATTAAGTGACTATCGCGTCGCGGTGTGGTTCACCGGCGACACGTCGTCTGACGTTATAACCGCAGAGGACGTCGATGTCATCACGGATTATCTTAACAATCACGGCAATCTCTTTATCACCGGTCAGCAGATCGCGACCGAACTTCACGCCGAGGATTCGGTGTTTCTGGATAACTACCTTCATGCGGTGTATGATACAACGTATTTTGCTCCTTATCATGTGGGCGTGGAAGGATCGCCGCTGGGTGAAGATTTGTATCTGCGTTTATCGTCATTTTTTCATCAGAATATGGCCGCCTCAGCATCCATTATTCCTGTTGGCGGTGCAGTGCCGGCTTTATCTTTCATGATGGGCGGTTATTCAGCAATCTGCTACAATGTCGAATACAAACTGGTGTATTTCAATTTCGGATTTGAAGACATTCAAAATACTATGCCCAATTGGGATTTCCGCGACACGGTGCTGGCGCACATTATGGATTTCTTCGAGGGTGTCACCACCGATATCTACGACGGTGGTGGATTCGCGAATATCCCCAACAGCTTCTCGCTGTCGCAGAATTACCCGAATCCGTTCAATCCGACCACGACGATCAGCTATGCTTTGCACAATACCGGCGGTAAAAACACCGCCCGCACGAAACTGGAAGTGATTAACATTCTCGGTCAGCATATCAAAACGCTGGTCGATGAGGTTCAAGGGCCGGGCAATTACAGCGTGATCTGGGACGGCTCCGACGACCACGGTGGTCAGACCGCCAGCGGCATTTATTTCTATCGCCTGCAAAGAGGCAGTAACGTGGAATCCAAAAAAATGATCTTTCTCAAATAAAACCGCATTGTGCCTTGTGCACGTCGGGCCGCCCGCAATGGGCGGCCCTTTTTTTATGCCCGTAAAACGATTGACAGAATGGCCGTTACCGCGTAGATTGACCGCTTACGTGAGCAGTCAATAATGAAGACGCAGTTAATCATCGGCCAGTATAAACCGTCGGATTCGGTCGGTCACCGTCTCGATCCGCGAGGGAAGATGCTGTTTGCCATTCTGGTGATGATGTTGTCGCTGTTTACCACGTCGATTCTGTTTTATCTGGCGCTGATTGTGGGGTTGATTCTGCTGTTGCGCCTGTCCGATATTCCGTTTCGGACGATCGTGCGCAATGTCCGACCGTTTATCATTCTGGTTTCGATTACGGCCGTTTATCATTTGATCTTCTCGGCGAGGGATACTGAAACGCTGGTGTCGTTCTGGATTATTCGCCTGACCGAGGGGGGCGTGTATATGGCGGTGAGTTTCTCATTGCGGGTGCTGGTATTCGTGACGATTGCCTTCTTTTTGTCGCTGACCATTGTCCCGGCGGATATGGCCGAAGTAATTGTCGGCTGGCTGGGACCACTGCGACGGTTGAAAATCCCGGTTAACGATCTTGGGTTGATTTTATTTATCGCGATGCGATTGATACCGGTGTTATCCGAGGAGATGGACACCATTCGCAAGGCCCAGATCGTACGGGGAGTGGATTTTTCGGGGGGACTGCTGACCCGGGCGCGCAAGTTGATCTATTTATTGATCCCGGTGTTTCAATCGGCGATCCGTCGGGCCGATGATCTCGCTTTGGCGATCGAATCGCGCGGGTATGTCAGCGGCGCGGAGCGCAGTACGTATCGGGTTTTTTCGTTCGCGTCGCGCGACTGGCTGTTCATGACGCTTTCGACGGTTATTGCCGTGGCGCTGTTCGTGGCCGTGAGTCAAAGGA
>CAZVNK010000425.1:0-736 GCA_964628115.1 uncultured Ignavibacteriaceae bacterium
GATCCAGCCCCGGACTTCACCGTGCCAGTTCTCGATTCTGATCGAATCGCCGGCCGGGTGATCGGTGGCCGAAAGATATTCCAGATGCGGGACGAATTCGCCGTCGCAGGTGTACGTAATCATGGTCGAACCGTCGGCCGACGCGCCTTTGGTTACCAGCAAGTTGGTGCAGGCGTCGGCGGGGGATACGGTCGACAGCAGGCAAACGACGGCCAAAATCGACAATGGTAAAACGGCTTTAGTCATGACATATGTCCTTTTTTATAAGACGTGTTTTTACAAATTAGTGATTTTTCATTTTTATGACAATGACATTTTATGGCTGGACGATTACTTCCGCATTGGCCGGGGTTGTACATAAAAAGGGCCGCGTCGGCGGCCCTGTCATGTGATTATCGGTTGTTTGTTAACCGTACACGAAATCGATCAATGTCAGAATATCCAGAAGATTAATATAGCCGTCGACGTTGATATCACCGAGTTCGAACGGATCGGGCTCAGGGCCGGGGGGCGTGTTGTACAAATACGAGATTAAAAAGAGAATATCCAGCAGGTTGGCTTCCCCGTCATTATTGACATCGCCGTAATCGTCACCCGGTCTGTTCCAATCCGTGAGACAGGCGTAGACATCCGGATTGCCGAGACCGTTGCGGAAGTCCTCCCAAATGAATCCGATGGTATTAGTGCAATACGCGGCTGTGGGGTAGCTTTGTCTATAGCCGAGTTCGTCGTTGTC
>CAZVNK010000425.1:767-2829 GCA_964628115.1 uncultured Ignavibacteriaceae bacterium
GATTCCCATAAAAACGTCCTCGGCGCCTGCAATAATGCGCGCCGGGAGAAAATACGGAAAAACACTATGATCGGTTATCTGCAAAGCCTCCCCGCGCAAATGGCCATCGGTATCGGCGATTTGTGCCCAGACACCGTCATAGGTTACCCCGACATAGCTACCGCTTCCGGTCCAGGCAACGGCGAAATCGCCGTAACCATTGACCGCAATTGACGGCGGGATTTCTTCATTGGCACCGGATGCCACACTCAGTTCCGGACTCATAGCGATACTGGTGTCGACCGGCACGATAGCTCCATTGAATCGGCGCAACCTGATTTGATAGTCAGCGGGAATTACGGAATGCTCGTATTCATTGATCCAGGCGACACCGAATCTGCCACTGGGTTGCATGGCGATTCTGGGGACGTAGTTGAACACCAGGCCTTCGACGCCGGATGAAATTTCATCGCCTTCGGTATCATTTAAACGTGTCTCTCCGGTGCGCATAGTCAGATTCGCCCAATAGGCTTTGGCATAGGAGTTGTACACCCGCTCCGATTCGGAGACACGGTCGCGCCATACGACCACGAAATTGCCTTCCTGATCGACACCGGCATCCGGCTGAAAACTGCGAAAGCTATATGCGGGATCATGAACATTCAGACAGGCGCCGTTTTGGGTGAAATAGGGGTAGTCAAAGACGGCCGCCCTGACGGCATAATAGGTGTTACCGTTTCCGGTCCATACCGCCACCGCGCGACCGTTGGCATTGCCCTGAAGAGAGAGCTGGTCGCAGTATCCATCGCCGGGATCATCATAAGTATTAACCTTGAAATTCTCCCCGATCGGATTTCCATCGGGATCGTACACTTGACCGTACAGGTCGCCGTTGACGGATTGACGTTTGTCGATCCACAGGGCAAGGGCGTACCCGTCGGGATCAAAGGCCATCACGGGAAAATGCTGGTCGGCGCCGATATCATCGTTGACCATCCGGGTGGCAAGCACCTCCGAGCCGTCGCTGTCATATACACGGTAATAGACGTCGTTTTTATAGGCCGCCGTTATAAAACCCGAATTGGCGGTCAGGATCAACCGTTCGGCGGGAGAGACGTACATATCCATATACATGCCGACGGGAAAATCGGCATTTGCGGCCGTTCGCAGGCACGAACCGACCGTTGCACCGTCGGCGGCAATATGCTGATAGACGAACGTGTCATCGAGACGGTGATCACGGCAGACAATAAAGTCGTCGGATGCGGCACTGATGGCCGGGCCGGTCTGGGTGCTGAGACTGTCACCGACGTTTTCGAAAAGCGTCAACCGATCACCCAGTGGATCGCCGGCGGCGGTGAAGATATGGGCATAGTGATTGTATTCCCAAGTCCCGAAGGTGTACTGCTCCGACGTTGCCCAGGACGCACAAAAGATGCCATCATTCTGCACGACTACGTCCGGATAATTGAAATGAAAATACAATGTGTCCGGAGCGGACGCGACGCCGGTGTCAAAAATCGTCCCGGCCGACGGAAGCGTGGCTCCAAATGCGAAACTCCTGGCTGTCATACAGGGAATACCCCCACCAATGCCGCTCCGCGAAAGCATCATGACCTGATCGTCGTCATTAATGGCAACATTGACATCGGCGAGATACTCGAATCCATCGAAGGGGATAAGTACGTTTTTGCCGACCAGAGTTCCCGGGAATTCGACAAACTGCAGGTACTCGTCATATTCACTGCCGGCGTAGGCGTCGAAAACAGCCACCATGTGCCCGAGATTATTTATTGCGAGGTCGAAATTGGTGACATTGCGGTGATCCACACCCACCGAGGTGATCACCAGCCGATCGCCGATCGGATTGCCGGTGGCATCAAAAAACCGTATTGCGGCCTGATACATGGAATACCCGGGGACATCTGCGACATACATGATGGCAAACTGTCCGTCATCCTTCATGACGACTCTGGGATAGGAATTATTTTGGGTATGAAGCGGGACATCGTCGACGCGTTGATTCACCCCGATTGGCAAGCCGTCGGGACCATAAAGTTGAAAGTAGGCATATGGTTCCGAT
>CAZVNK010000426.1:0-1000 GCA_964628115.1 uncultured Ignavibacteriaceae bacterium
CGGGATACGCTGCGTCGTCGTTGACGATGCGGTTGTAATTCTTCTTGAACTCGGCATCCCAGCTCGCGCTCTCCGGGGTCTGGAGCCGGTATTCCTCATCCACCACCATGAGCTGCCCGGCCTGGACCAGGGCGCAGATCCTTGTCCCCTTGTCGGTCCCGCAGTCTTCCTCCGTGATAATCAGGTCCTGGGCCACATCCACCAGGCGGCGCGTGAGGTACCGATCCCGAATGTGATCTGGATTACGTACCGCATACCGCTCGGGATCATTCCTTCGACGTGTTTCTGAGCAATTCATTCGGGTTTGGCGGCCACAATGTGAGTATTCTCGGTCGTCGCTTCGATGGCTAAGTGGCTATTGTGGGACTTCGTGAACTGCTTGCCGGTTTGTTCTCGGGTGACCGGGAAGAACAGGCCGAGAAACTGATAGAAGATTTCCAAAACAAACTTGGATATCGGTTCAAGGATGAGAGCTTCCTTATGGAAGCTCTCACTCATCGGTCGTACGTTCGTACCGTCGATCATAACACCCGCTCCAATGAACGGCTGGAATTTCTGGGCGATTCCGTCCTCGGCATGGTTATCGCCGAACATCTTCTGCTGAGTAATCCGAATTTCGATGAGGGCGATCTGACCAAGTGCAAGGCCCTGCTGGTCAATGAAACCGCCCTGGCGGGAGTGGCCATGGAATCCGGGTTGAATCGGTTCATCCTGTTGTCGCCGGATGAAGAACGCACCGGCGGGCGGGAGCGCAACTCGATCATGTCGGACGCCGTGGAAGCGGTGATCGGCGCGATCTTTCTCGACGGCGGACTGAAACCCGCCCGGAATTTCATACGGAATATCCTGATCATCCGCGAGAACGAAATCCTCAACGATATTTCCCAGCGCAATTTCAAGGGCGAACTGCTCGAGTACCTGCAGGCGCGGGGCGCGGGCCCGCCGCACTATGAAGTGCTTTCCGAAGAAGGTCCCGACCACAACAAGACTTTTACGATCG
>CAZVNK010000426.1:1010-2827 GCA_964628115.1 uncultured Ignavibacteriaceae bacterium
CAATGGCGAGATGACCGGCACCGGGACCGGGTCGACCAAAAAAGAAGCCGAACAGCAGGCCGCGGCCGTGGCCCTGGAACGGCTCGGCGGCGCGACCGGCGACGAAGACTGACCGCAACAAGCGGTTGACAGTCGGGGGCTATTCTGCTTATATTGACTGATTAATGATCATGACACATGACAACGGAGGAGTCGATGAATATAGTTGTCCTCATCAAGCAGGTTCCGGAAATAGAATTGGTGAAAGTGGACGAGTCGGCCAACAGCGTGGTTCTGCCGTCCGGCCCCGGTGTGGTCAATCCTTTCGATGAATTCGCGGTCGGAGAGGGACTGCGACTCAAAGAAAAGCACGGTGGGACGGTGACGGTACTCACGGTCGGAACGGAGCGGGCCGAATCCGCGCTTCGCGACTGCCTGGCGCTGGGTGTCGATGCCGCTTATCTGATCACCGATCCGCTGTTCGACAAATCCGATCCGCAGGCGGTCGGCCGAATTCTGGCCGCCGGGTTGAAAAAACTCGGAGAATACGATCTGATTATCGCCGGCAAGCAGGCGGTCGATGACGATGCCGCGCAGGTTCCCGGAGCCGTGGCGGCTCTGCTGGATTTGCCGCAGGCGATGTTTGTCAAGAAGGTCGATGCCGTCGACGGCGGCAAGGCCAAACTTCTGCGCACGACCGAAGAGGGATACGACGTGGTCGAGGTGACGCTTCCGGCGGTGATGTCGGTGGTCAAGGAAATCAACGAGCCGCGTCTGCCGTCGTTGAAAGGCAAAATGATGGCCAAGAAGACCCCGATCACGAAATGGTCGGCGGCCGATATCGGACTGGACGGCGCCTCGGTCGGGGCGAATTCGTTCACGAAGGTGTCCAAAGTCTCTCCGCCGCCGCCGCGTCAGCAGGGCGAGATGATCGAAGGCGAAACACCCGAGGAAATCGCCGACAAGCTGTATCAAAAACTCAAAGACAAACAGGCGTTGTAAAGAGAAGATTTCTCAATTCAAGCCGCCGATCAATTCGGCGGCTTTTTTTTGTTTGCAAGCATTACTCCGCTGTCTATATTCAGGACTATGAAACGCGTAATGATTCGAATGCTGATTGCACTGGTACTGATAATTCCGGCGACGATCGGCGCATCGCTGGACGACCTGCTCACCGATGTCAAGGTGTTGTACCTGTATGAGAATCAATCGGCGATCGACTGGCCGCTGATTTATTACCTGGCGGGTGAAAATCACTGCCGGGTCGATCTGGCCACGATCGATGCGGCCCCGGCGCCCTCGTATGACCGGCGGATCGCGTCGGACGAGAACGTGTCGTCGATACACTGCACCGTTACCGATACCTCGCGGGTCAGTCTCGAACGGGCGCTGTCCTCGATGTGCGGCTATCGCTTTCCCGATATCGTGATTTTCGGCGATGACTTTCGCGGGGGGCCCCTGCGGGCGTTCGAGCGACATCTTCTGTCGGGACAAACCACGGTCAACGCGGCGCTCGGTATCAAGAAATTCTACCGGCGTACCGATCAGAATTCCCCGAGCGTGATTTATGTCAACGGGCAGTTGTACTATAATCGTGCCGGTGACAAAATCGCGACGCTGGCGACCGATTTGTTCGCGACGTCGCCGCTTGCCGAAGAACTGGAGCGGTACACGATTTATGAATTGATCAACAGCACCACGTCGGGTTCCGATATTCCGACCGGGTTTTTGTCGGGGATCGAACCGTTCAAACTGGAAGATGTGATCGAGCAGAAAATCATCAGCTCCTATCTGCGTATCACCATGCTTGACAATGCCAAACAATACAAGTCTTACCT
>CAZVNK010000427.1:0-2566 GCA_964628115.1 uncultured Ignavibacteriaceae bacterium
CGTGATACTGAACACGGACGGCATCCATGACGGTGAGGCGATGTTTGGTTCGAAGCGGTTCGAGATTGATGACGTTCGCGGCATAGGGATCGCAATTGGTCATGTGGTACTTGTTGGGATTGTGAATCGCCCCGAACATGTTTTTTATCCCGCCCGAAAGCCCGGCGATGGAGTGGTCTTTCAGAATAGGAACATTGATACAGTGGTCGACCAGCTCCGTCAGGATTATGAAGAACAGCGAGATCACCTCACCGAAGGAGAAAAACTCACGGCTGTAACCGACGCCGTTGGTGTCGGTGCCGAGACATCGCCGCCCGAACGATGACGCGTTCAATTCGAAACCCGCTTTGGTCAATTCGCGATTGGAGCGTTCCCAGACGACAATATCGTTCTCTTTGATACCGGATTCGGTTAACAAATGCGACAGAGCGTCTATTAACGCCGTCGGTGTGGAGTTGAACCGACCGGTCAGGCAATTGGTTTTCATGCCGACCGCACCTTTGGGCATCAACTCGGACAGCGCTTGCCGGGGAGTCTTTCCATCCGAGAGTGTCGACAAGCCGTGATGCAACAACATCCGGTATTGTTCTTCGGACAATCCGGACACATCCGGTTTGAGTGCGAATCTGATTACGACAACCTTGCTCATCTAATTTATATACAACGGTTTTGGCGGGGAGAGTCAATACTTTTTTCTTGACCGGTTGTATAAAGAATGGTATCCTGAAACGGAATTGTAAATGATGCATAAAACCGTTACAACACTATGGGTTATCGCGGTGATGCTGATCGGGGGCGTCATGGCTACAGCCGCCGAACGACTTCCGGCGGTGGCGGGATCGTTTTATCCCGACAATCCGGCCGTCCTGCAAAAACTGATCAACGACCACCTTGATGCGGTCGGTAAATTGCCGCAAATCGACGGGCGAATCGTTGCGATCATCGTCCCGCACGCCGGTTTGGTATATTCCGGGAAAATTGCGGCGCACGCATACAAACTGCTTGAGGGGCATGACTTTCACACCGCCGTCATCTGTGGCCCGTCGCATCGTCATCGTTTTGCGGGATTATCGGTGTACGGCCCGGATGTCACCTGGAAAACCCCGCTCGGAGACATTCCGTGCAACAGGGATGTGTGTCGGCATCTTATGAATTATGACAGCCATATCAAAGAAATCCCCGAAGCGCACCTACAAGAACATTGCATTGAAGTGCAACTGCCGTATTTGCAGACGGTACTGCACGATTTCACGCTCGTGCCGGTGATAATGGGATATCCCGATCACGGCAAGGTCGAATTGCTGGCCGATGCTTTAACGGCGATCGAACTCGATGAACATACGATATTGATAGCGTCGACCGACTGGCAACATTACCGTCCGGCAAGCGCCGGCTGGGTGATGGATTCGCTGGGGATTGACTGCCTGCTTCGGTATGATACGAAACGACTGACCGATCTTCTGGCCGACGGCAAAGTCGAAATGTGCGGCGGCGGAGCGACCGTGGCGATCATGAAAGCGGCGAAAGCCGGAGGCGCCGACCGGATACGGATTCTCAAATACGGCGATTCGGGGGATATGTCCGGCGACAAAAGCTCAGTGGTCGGATATGTCGCGGCGGTGTTGTATGACTCCGGCGATAGCGCGATTTCGGAAGAATCGAAACCGACCGGCCGTTCGGATCGACCTCCGTTGTATGAATTAAACGATGATGAAAAGAAAGAATTACTGACCATAGCGCGAACTTCGATAAAGACCTATCTCGAAACCGGTCATCCGGCCGAATTCCACCCGGAAGGCAAATTGGCGGATTTGGGCGCGGCGTTCGTAACTCTAACCAAAGAGGACCGATTGCGCGGATGTATCGGCCATGTGACCGCGGTTGCGCCGTTGTATCAGACCGTGGCGACCTGCGCGGTACAGGCGGCGGTCGCGGATCGTCGGTTTCCGCCGGTGAGTGCGGTCGAACTGCCGACATTGCATCTTGAAATATCGGTGTTGACTCCGATGCAGAAGGTGGATGATATCAATACTATCGAAGTCGGGCGCGACGGATTGATGATCGTGCGGGGTGACTATCGCGGACTGCTTCTGCCGCAGGTGGCAGAGGATTACGGCTGGAACCGGATACAGTTTCTGGAGCAAACCTGCCGCAAGGCGGGACTTCCGCCGGATGCGTATCGCGCCTCGGATGCAGTGATTTACCGATTTCAGGCGCTGGTGTTCGGAGAATGAGCGGCTTGACTTTGACGGTGGAGTTCGTTATCATTAAAGAATTTACATAATTGGAGGATGGGCGATTGACATACGGTGTAATCCTTGCCGGGGGGCGTGGTGAACGGTTCTGGCCGCTGTCGCGGGCGGAGCGTCCCAAGCAGTTGTTGCGGCTGATTTCCGACAAAACCATGCTTCAGGAAACCATTGACCGCATTCTTCCGTTGATCCCGGTCGAGCGCATTGTCGTGGTTACGTCGGAGGACATGATCGACCTGATTCTCAAGGAAATCCCGATTCTCAAGAAGGAAAATATTCTGGCCGAACCGATGGGGCGCAATACCTGTCTGGCA
>CAZVNK010000427.1:2576-2818 GCA_964628115.1 uncultured Ignavibacteriaceae bacterium
CGCGGAACACCTGCGTCGTCAGGATTCCGAGGCGGTCATGGCGGTGCTTTCGGCAGACCATATAATCAAACCGGCCGAGCGGCTTCACGATCTGATCAAGGTCGGCGCGGATATCGCCGCCGCCGATGACAAACTGATCACGATCGGTATCGATCCCACCCGTCCCGACACCGGGTACGGATATATCAAGTTGTCGCAGTTGTACAAATCGGTCAGTAACATTCAGGTTTTCGAGGTGGATT
>CAZVNK010000428.1:0-2807 GCA_964628115.1 uncultured Ignavibacteriaceae bacterium
TTAAGATTTCATCCGTTCGTACTCTTTTCTCAGGATGCCGTAGTGCATGGTTCCGCTGAATGACCCATCGGCGTTTCTTTTGTTTTCTCTCATGAATCCTTCACGAGTTATCCCGCAACGCTCAAGAACGGCGATACTTCGGATATTGGTCTCATCGCATTCGGAGGAAACCCGGTATGCCTGCAGGTGGTGGAATACAAAATCCAGTGTCGCCATAATCGCTTCGGTTACATACCCCTTGCCTTCATGCCGGCAATCGACAAAACAGCCGATCTGAAATTCCGGCAAATCCCAGCTTACCGGGCCGACATACACCTGCGCGATAAACTGATCGTCCCGTTTATCGAACGCCCCGATAAAAAAACTCTGGCGGGCAACCCAATCCGCCGCCAGATCCCTGACCATGATCTCCGCGTCTTCTTCGCTTTTTATCTGCATAATCACGTTATCCGATTCATAACGCGTCAGATGTTCGGCGTTTCTCAAACTCGCGGCATAATACATCGGCCCGTCGCCGGCGCGATACGACCGCATCAGCAGTCGTTTGGACTCGAATTGCGTTGGAATATCCATTAGGAATTTGTGCATGCGTGTTTCTCCCTTCGGTTGTGTTATTCACGGGACGGCAAACATCCGATCTTTTTTACTGATAGCTCTCCGGAAAAAAGGCGAATTACGATTTTATGATAGTGTCACCAATACAAGTATTATACACAATAAACGATCATATTCTAAAAATATCCAAATGAAAGCCAGGATTAATACAGGGTGAATCGGCCCCCAACGCGGTTGGTTTCCAATCCGGAAAAAATATCCCGCAAAATCGCTATCAATTCGATGTCAATCGCAATATGATCCCATTTAGTAGAATGAGTACTGTTTATACTTATATCCGGAATACGCATTGCGAGATTATTGCTTGGTGTCTCGCCTCTTGCGGTTTGTCGAAAGGCCATGCTATATGTCATTGTTTGTCCCGTTCCGCAGGGTCTTGCGCTCGACAGAGTCAAGCGTGTGACCCTGCGGTTGTTCGCATGCGAGAATACCGTCAGGTCATACTCATGGCTGTATCATGACCAAGACCCGACGGAACAGGATCCGGTGCGAATAAAAACATTGGGGAATCGAACCCATTTATTGTTGATTGCCAACAGCTTGCGATGGCTTTGTTATTGTCGTGCGATGGCAATTTTGCTATCAAACCACTATCGATACATAAAAAATCGGGGAAACGAAGCCATTTTACGGCATCACTTGACGGGCGATATCCCCGGTGGTGGTTATATGCGCGAAACCGAATGCCAGGTTTAACAGACTCGCGACGTGCATGTCCTCGTTGATCGAGCCGGTGGCGTCGGCGGGGAAGAAGACGCGGTAGTCGCGGTAATACGCGTCGCGGGCGGTCGATTCGCAACACATGTTGGTCATGATACCGGATATCACGATATCCTCGATTTTCAGACAGCGCAGAACCGTTTCCAGATCGGTGTTGTAAAACGAGGAATACCTGTGTTTGATAATAACCTTCTCATGCGGCTCGGGCGCAAGTTCCGGGTGAATCTCGCTTTCGGGGGAGTCTTCGAGACACATACCCTCCCACCACCAGCCCATAATACCGGCGTCGTACCCTTCGGGATGATGCACATGTTTGGTATAGATCACCGGACATCCCGCCTTGCGGAATTCTGCGATCAGTCTTTTGACATTCGACAGAACTGCCAAACCGCCGCACGTGAACGTGGGCGAATTGGGATCGAGGAAAAACGCTTGCATGTCGATCACCATCAAAGCGGATTTCCCGACATTGAGTTTCAGATCATGCCGGTTGAACGGGGCGATTCGATTCAGCCAGGCGCGGGTTTTTTCCTCAAGCGTATCGGGTGTGACATAGGCGTTCATGGTTTTCCTTTCAGGGTATGGTAAATACGAAAATTATGGCCCAAGATAGTCCTGCATGAGATATGATGGCAACAAAAACACCGATGAATATCAATTTGTGATTGATGAAAACGGCCATTTGCGTATTTTACACAGGTTGAATCTCATAACGGAAAGTGTCCGATGAACATATCGAATCAACAAGCGCGGCGAATCGCCATACATTGTCAACTGCTCGACGGACGCGTCTCTCTGCCGAAAGGCAAAGAGGGCGTGGCGGAAGTGATCGAAAGACTCGGATACGTGCAGATCGACACGATCAATGTCATCGAACGGGCGCATCACCATACGCTGTTTAGCCGTCGGGCGGACTATTCGCAAAAGATGCTTCATGACTTGCAGGCGGTCGACCGACGGATATTCGAATACTGGGGACATGCGCTGGCGTATATGCCGATGAGTGATTACCGGTATTATTTGCCTCGGATGAAATCGTTCGATGATCCCGCCTCGAAATGGTTCAAATCACGTCTGGAGAAATACAGTTCCCTAATGAAACCGTGCCTGGAACGGATTCGAAATGAAGGCCCGCTGGGAGCGAAAGATTTTGCAAAACGGCCCGGCGCAAAGGCGGGGGCATGGTGGGATGCCAAACCGGAAAAGATCGCGCTGGAACTGCTGTTCTGGCGCGGTGAGTTGATGATTACCGAGCGGCGGAAATTCGAACGGGTGTACGATCTGACCGAGCGGGTACTGCCACCGGATATCGACACCACCTATCCAGACGAAAACGAACTGATGAGATTTCGAATAAGACGCACATTGCAGAGGCTGGGCATCGCGAAAGCAAAAGAAATCCGCTTTTATCTTCACATCCACACCCGATCCGTCACGGTTTGTCTCCCTTGGCAGGTATAATAAGATTATAC
>CAZVNK010000429.1:0-2787 GCA_964628115.1 uncultured Ignavibacteriaceae bacterium
ATAATATCGAATCGTACCGATTCAACATCGCCCGCTTTGCCCTTGTATGTGAACTCCAGCTTTTTACCTGTGTATCCTTTTTTTGAAATCTGATTGATGGCTTCGCTTTCCTCATAACCTGCCACGCGGATGCCAAACACATCGCTCAGCATACAGGGGAGCGTACTCCTGAAGACCTGTCCGGTGGTATCGACCATGGCCGAGTTGGCGGTCATGATCACCGTTCCGCCGTTATGCACATAGTCGCGTATTTTCCGGGCCGAAGTTTGATCCATCACGGCTAAACCGGGAACGAACAAGAGCTTGTAGCTAAGTTCGCTTTGCGTAATTTCAAGCATTTTGCAATCCATGTTGCGCCAGAAGAACATGTCCCAACAGGCTTGTACCTGATTTTCGTGCTGAACGGGAAAAGCGCCGCTGGCTATCTGACTGGGGAACGAAAATGCCAGGCCCACTTCTGCTTCTGGCTTATAAGGGAAATATTTTTCAATCTTTTTGAATTCGGTGGCGATTTGCTTGTACTCATCGTATTTCCGGTTTGGAAGCCCGTCCCAGTCAATCATTCCCTGCAAATACTGTTCTTCGCCGGCCCACATACTTTGCCATGTCCAGCCGCACACCATCTGGTTGCCGTACATCAGGGAAACATAAGCCGATTTGCGTATGGAATTTGGCACCGAGGCCATGGTGTTGAATTCGTTACACCAGAATGGGTTATCACTTTCGAACTGGATGCGCTGAATGCCAAAGGCCGCGTTCATATCGCCCCAAATGGTGGTGAGCGAATTGCCCGGATAAAAGCCACAGCCATGGCGTGTCATTTTGTCTGAATAAGCAATTTGCGAATAGTCGAAATATTTCATCCAGCTGTAATACCAGGCATTCGTGTTGGTTAAAGCATTAGGGGCGTTCGTGTTCACTACATCGAGTACTTTGAACAGGATGCCGTTTACTTCGTCGGAAACAAAGCGGCGAAAATCGAGGATCTTCTCGGGTGCTCCGTTTTTCGAACCTGCAGCAGGCAAGCCCACTTCGTCGAAACTGTTTAATCGGCGCGACCAGCGATGTGTTGCCCAGGCATCGTTCAGGTTATCGAGGTTGCTGTACCTGTTTTTCAACCAAACGATGAATCGCTGACGAACGGTTTCGGAATAGGAAATGGGCCCGTCGCCCGATTCGTTGTCGATGCCGAAAGCCAGTAAAGCCGGGTGGTTGGCGTATCGTTTCGAAATGGTGTCGGTAAAACGCAGGGCATATTTCCGGTAATTGGGGTCGCCCACATCATCCATGTAACGATGGTTGGGGTACAACCTGTTTCCTTTATCATCGGTCACACTAATGGATGGGTATTTTCTATGAAGCCATATTGGCGCAGGGCGGATGGCAATATCAAGAATTACCCCGATACCGGCTTCGTGCATCATGTCCATAACTTTATCGAACCATTCAAAGTCGAATTGTCCGTCGGCAAGTTCGTAACTGTCCCATGCAAGGTGACCTAAACGGGTAACGGTAAAACCGGCATCCTTCATCAGTTGAATGTCGGTTTTTATCTTTTCAATATTTTTATCGTCGTGCGGATGGTAATTGGCACCAACATACAAGACTTGAGCGTCAATACTTGTTCCCAACAACATTAGAATGATGAAAGGAATTAGTAGTCTGAGTTTTATTGTTCTCATCGTTATCATTGTTGTTCCCGATGTACATCGGGATTGTCGTTGTTTCTATTCTTTTGTTTTATCTCAATCCATTGTCTCATAATCGAACCAGTCAAAATCAGCGGGATTGGTGTTGGCTTTTCCATTGCCCGAGGCATACATGCCAATGTAGGCTCCAATGAAACCGTGGATTTTTTCGGTCGAAATGTCTTTAGTGGCGGCGGTGCCAAGCAGAATGGCTTTTTTACCTTTTGGCAGCGCGCCGCACCGGCCCCGGGGGAGGCGCCGCGTCCGGCCGCGCGCCGGCCGCGCGCCGGGAAGTGAGGGCGCGTGAAGATCGCGATAGGATCCGACCATCGCGGGTATCCCCTGAAACAGCGACTCGTCGAAACGCTCGGCGCCGCCGGGCACGAGATGATCGACGTGGGCACGGACGGCACGCGGCCGGCCGATTACCCGGTTTACGCCGTCGCCGTCGGCGAGAAGGTCGCCTCGGGCGAGGCGGAGCGGGGGATCGTCGTCTGCGGCAGCGGCATCGGCGTGTCGATCGCCGCGAACAAGGTGCGCGGAGTGCGCGCCGCCCTCTGCCGGACCGTCGAGGACGCCGTCATGACGAGGCGCCACAACGATTCCAACGTTCTCGCCCTCTCGGAAGCGCAGATGGACGACCCGGCCGTCGGCGAGCTCGTCGACACGTGGCTCGACACGCCCTTCGAGGGAGGACGGCACGCGCGGCGCGTCAAACTGATCGCCGACTACGAGAAGCGCGGCGGGGAATAGCCCTTGACGCGGCCGCGGCCGGACGGGTTTCATGGGGAAGCGCCGGGCGGCGGCGTGCGGCACGATAACGGACAATCGAAAGAAAAGAGCGGCCAAGCGATGTTCAGCGAGAATCTCTTCCCGTACCTCGAGCAGGCCGATCCCGAGATCATGGACGCGATCCGGGGCGAACTGGCGCGCCAGCGCGGCCAGCTCGAGATGATCGCGAGCGAAAACTTCGCGAGCAAGGCGGTCCTCGCCGCGCTCTCGAATCCCATGCAGAACAAGTACGCCGAGGGATATCCCCGCAAGCGCTACTACGGCGGCTGCGAGTTCGTCGACCGGGCCGAGATCCTCGCGCGCGACC
>CAZVNK010000430.1:0-2758 GCA_964628115.1 uncultured Ignavibacteriaceae bacterium
GTTCACCCGCGCCGGGCTGGAAAAAGCGCAGGAGGTGTTTACCTCATGAAAGATCCCAGGCAAGTGTTGAAGCTGAATCTGATGACCGAGAAGTCGAGCATCATGCGCGAGACGAGCAATGCCTATGTCTTTCGCGTCGATCGCGCGGCCAATAAAAAAGAGATTCGACAAGCCGTCGAAAAGGCCTTTGGCGTCAAAGTGAAATCGGTCAGAACCATGCTGGTGCCCGGCAAACCGAAACGGCTGGGGCGCTTTATGGGACGGACGGGCGCCTGGAAAAAAGCTATTGTCAAATTGCAAAAAGATCAGCATATCGCTGACTTTGAAAACGTATAGATGAGCTGAACTATGGGTGTTAAAAAGTTTAGACCGATCACGCCGTCATCGAGATTCCGGACCATCCCGACCTTCGAGGAAATCACTTCCACGATTCCCGAACGGTCGTTGTTGAAACCGTTGAAGAAGAAGGGCGGACGCAATAACAAGGGTCGCATTACGGCCCGTCATCGCGGCGGCGGCCACAGGCGCCATTATCGCATGATCGATTTCCGTCGCAACAAGCACAATATCCCCGCACGGGTGGCCTCGATCGAATACGATCCCAACCGGTCGGCCAATATCGCGCTGTTGCACTATGTCGACGGCGAGAAACGATATAGCCTGGCGCCGGATGGACTGCAGGTCAACGATACCATCATGTCCGGAGATAAGGCCGAATACCGCACCGGAAACGCCATGCCGATCGGCCAGATGCCGTTGGGAACCTTCATTCATAACGTCGAAATGTTCCCCGGTAAGGGTGGACAGATTGCCCGGGGCGCCGGCACCTATGTTCAGTTGTTGGCCAAGGAAGGGGATTTCGCCCATCTGAAAATGCCGTCGGGTGAAGTGCGGCTGGTCAAGCAGACCTGTTTCGCCACCGTCGGTCAGGTCGGCAATTCCGATCACAAAAACCTCTCCTGGGGCAAGGCCGGAGCCACTCGCTGGCGCGGCTGGCGACCCAAAGTTCGCGGCGTCGCCATGAACCCGGTCGATCACCCGATGGGTGGCGGCGAGGGAAGAAGTTCCGGCGGTCGACATCCCTGTACGCCGTGGGGTAAACCCACGAAAGGTTTGAAAACGCGCAAAAAACGCAAATCGAATAAATACATTGTCGAGCCGCGCAACAAGAGAAAATAGTGCGGAGGAATTGAATGCCACGGTCATTGAAAAAAGGTCCATACATTGAGCCCAAGTTGATGAATAAGATCAACACCATGAACGACATCGGCGACAAGAAGGTAATTAAAACCTGGTCGCGTCGTTCGACGATATCGCCCGAGTTCGTCGGGCATACGCTGGCGGTGCACAATGGCAACAAGTTTATCCCCATTTACATCACCGAAAACATGGTGGGGCACAAGCTGGGTGAATTCGCCCCGACGCGAACGTTCCGGGGACACGGCGGAAAACTGGTCGAACGCGCCAGCGCCATTAAGGGTTAAGGAGCAGGAACGATGCAGGCACGAGCGAGAGTACGATATTTAAAGGTCTCCCCGAAGAAAATGCGCCTGGTGGCGGATTTGATCAAGGGCAAGCCGGTTGAAGAAGCGATGAATATTCTCAACTTCACGCCCAAGATCGCGGCTCATCACATGGCCAAGACCCTGAAAGCCGCCGCCGCCAATGCCATTTCCAGCGTCGGTACGGCCAAGCTGAAGGCGGAGGATTTGTCGATCACGCGCGTGATTGTCGATGCCGCTCCCACCGCCAAGCGAATTCGCTTCCAGTCGATGGGGCGAGTGTTCCGGATTCGCAAGCGGTTTTGCCACGTGACCATTGAGGTCGAGGGCGAACCCGAACCGGAAACCGCCAAAACGCGAGGCGGACGGCGACGCAAAAAAGAAACCGCCGAAACCGACGAGTCCAAAGCGGCCAAGTCGACCGGGAAGAAGACCTCCCGCGCCAAAAAGACGGCAGGGACCAAAGCCTCTGAAAAGAAGGGCAAAAAGGCTGACAAAATAGATGAGCCGCAGGACGTCGTCGAGGATACCAAGGCGACCGTGGCGGAAAAGGACGCGACTGCGACCGAAGCGCCTGAAGACGTGACGACCGAAAAGTCCGCGACTGATACTGATACCGAAGAAAAGACAGACGAGTAAGATAAGGAGATAAGCTTGGGACAAAAGACACACCCCATAGGCTTCCGGCTGGGCGTCATCAAGTCCTGGAACAGTAAGTGGTTTGCCGGAAAGAACTTCGCCGACTTCATTTACGAAGACTTGATGGTCAAGAAATATATCACCGCCAGGCTGGAAAACGCCGGGTTGGCCAAAGTGGAAATTTTGCGCGCCCCCAAAAAAGTGACGGTTGATATTCATACCTCGCGACCCGGAATCGTGATCGGTCGCAAGGGCGCGGAAGTCGACAAGCTTCGCGAAGAATTACAGCTTTTGACCAAAAAAGATATCTCCTTGAATATTATCGAAGTCAAGAAGCCGGAACTGTGGGCGAAACTGGTGGCCGATTCAATTGCCCGCCAACTTGAAGGACGCGTGTCCTACCGCCGCGCCATGAAAAAGGCCATGGGGGCTTCGATGAAAATGGGCGCCGATGGAATTAAAATTCTTTGCGCCGGACGTTTGGGCGGCGCCGAAATAGCCCGCTCCGAAAAATATATGGACGGACGTGTCCCCCTGCACACCCTGCGTGCCGACATCGACTATGCCACGTCGACGGCCATGACCACCTACGGCACGATCGGTGTCAAGGTCTGGAT
>CAZVNK010000431.1:0-2751 GCA_964628115.1 uncultured Ignavibacteriaceae bacterium
GCATACCCCGACCAGGTAGATGCCGCAGTGAAAAAGGATCGTGCCAGGATACTTATGTTGTAGTTGTCGTTGTCGACGTACTCATCGATCTTGATAAACTGCAACTGCAAGCGCAGGCGCGGTAATTTGGTCGGAATCACGTACACCCGGCTGAACCACAGCCGCGAACCTTCGGGATTGCGCCCGTCATACGGGAAGTCGCCGCCGATCTCACCGTTAACATACCCGTCGCGGCTTCCCCAGAAGAAATTGGGGTACAACGGGCTGAATTGCTCATAGTCGTCGGTGTCGGCATCGTCACCCTCGTAGGCCGCATAACGCGTTTCCACTTTGACCGACCGGAACGGTCCCAGTGACGTGCGATACCCAATACCGCCCATGAAACCGAATCCGTGCTTTTCCGGAAGACCATCAAGCTGATGATAGAACTGCTTGGCGAACTCGACGAAATAATCGAGGCGCTTGGTCATGAAATCACCGCTGACACCGCCGCCGAAAATATAACTGTCGTTGAACTGCCCGCGCAGACGCTGGTAGATGTAATACCCCATCACGTTCTGATTCAACACGGGACGGGACAACCGCACCGCGTACAACTGGTCGCTTCCGGGATCGGGATACAACCCGCTCTCGCTGAGATTCTGTCCGGTGATGGCACCGAACATCGCCAGGGTGTAGTCGCGGTACGCCATATCCAGACGGACCCCGTCGAACTTGTCGAAGAAATAATACGATTCACCGAGAGACAGCCCCTTGCCGATCGGAAACTGCTGGCGCCCGACTCGAACGCGCGCCAGATCAAGCCCCAGCAGGTTGGGAAACAGCAGTTCGCCAAAGAGCTGGCTGACACCGTATTCCATTTTTCCCGTGCCGGCGATGTTGCGTACCGGCGAGGTCGGGTTATTTTCGGTCCAGGTGGTGAATTCCGCGTAGATGAAGGTGCGATTGTTCACCTGCATCTTGGTTCGCACCCGGGCCAGATATCGCATGTAGTTTTCATCACCGCGATCATCCATGGCTTCACTGAAACGGTCGTTGTACAACCGCACCCGGAAATCGCCGTCGAACGTCATCTGGGCAGAGGCCGTATCGCTCAGAATACCCAGCAAGGCGACCGCGGTAATGATGACAAAACAGATTGTATGTAATACTTTCATATCGTCCACCTTACTCCTGAGTAAATACAATTCCGCTGGGTTGCGCGTCGCCTCGATTCGGTACTTCATACGTGAGAAGTACCGTGCCGTCGGTCGTAACCTGGAAGAGATAATCGAATTCATAAGTACTGTTGACAATCCAGAAATTGAAGCCGTCCCAGGTCATGCCGGTGGCATACCGGTTACTTTCTTCACCTTCAGGTGGAATCGGCGTGGCAAACTGCGCCGTCCACGTCGCAGAGCCGGAATTGTATACGAACACCGAGTCGATAATCCGATCATTGGCGTAAAGATTTCCGTTGGCGAACACGATGCCGCGAATCTCATCACCCGGAGTCGGAATGGAATCCAAAATCGCACCGGTTGTCGCATTGAGCCGGTAGATATAATCGGTGCCACTGTTGGCGCACCACATGTCCGTACCGTCAAAGGCGATTTCGCGAGCGGTTCCCTCGGCGTTCGGCGGCGCGGTATAAGAGTCGAGTAATGCCAGCGTGGCGTCGTCCGTATTGAGTTTGATGATTTTGTCGTTCGATCCGCCGTCACAGAGCCAGATATTGGTTCCGTCGAAAGTCAGTCCCTGCGATGATCCGCCGGGGCCGACACCGAGTAAATTCCATTGCTGGACAATGGTCGTGTCGGAGATTTTGATCTTATACATGACGTCGGTGTTGGGATCGGTCAGCCAGAGATATCCGGCCAGCGGATCGACTTCCGACACCGTAAACAATGCGTCTCCCGATCCACTCTGACCGTCGGAATTGGTCACCGTCACCGTTCTCGGTCCATACGTCGCATCCAAGGCGATCTCAATCGTGGCCGTGACGGTATCGGCATCGACAAAGGCGACGTCACTGACGGTGATACCTGCGCCGAACGACACTTCAATCGTACCCGGCAGGAAATCCGATCCGAGAATCGTTACGTCGATTGACGCGCCCCGGCTTCCGGCATTCGGCGAAACCGCATTCACCGTCGGCGGATTAACCAGGCGAATATCATAATTGGCCCAGACGATCGGGCCGGGTGTTACATACGGAAGTTCCACCCGCTCCAGTTCCAGTCCTTTGCGGTTGAGACGATACAGATGATCCCCGGCGCTACTGCTGTTAACCAGCCAGAGGTCCTCGCCGTCGAAGGTCAGCCCCACCGGGAAGATATAGTCGGCGCCGCGCGGCGGTTCCGGCGATGCCATCACCGAATCGAACTGCTGTTTTATGGTACTGAACGTATAAATGCAGTCATGTTCCACGTCGCCGTAATACACACCGGGTTCTATCCCTCGGCCATACGCATCGCCGTTCTCCCAAACATAGGTCAATGCCCGAGGCTCCGGCGAAGTCAATGGGGTCTCAAAAAGAATGCCGCCGGTGGCGGCATCGAGTTTATACAATGTGGGCGGGATGGCATAGGTCTCTGATCCGCTATTGACGGCCCAGAGATAGTCGCCGTCCCAGCAAATGTCACGAATGGTTCCCTGAGCATCAGGCGGCGCATCCAGTATCAAGAGCGCTTCCAGAGTGTCGCCGGTGGCGTCCACCTGAACGAGTTCCTCATAACTTCCGGCCGCCGCCAGCCAGAGATATTTCCCGTC
>CAZVNK010000432.1:0-2732 GCA_964628115.1 uncultured Ignavibacteriaceae bacterium
CGACAAGGGGCGGCTCGCACTCGAAGCGCGCGCCTATGCCTCCCCCGAAGCCAATCGGTTCGGGTTGGTGATCGCCGCCAGCGATGATCTGGAGGTCAACAAACAGGTGTACGCCGACTGCCGCGAGGCGGGCATCCCCGTCAACGTGGTCGACAATCCACCGTATTGCGACTTTATCTTTCCCGCCGTGGTCAAGCGCGACCACATGACGGTTGCTGTCAGCACCGACGGCACCGCGCCGTTTTTATCGGGATATCTGCGTCTATTGCTGGATGACGTTTTCCCCCAGCACTGGAACAAAATCGCCCGCTATGCCGCCGAGTTTCGCAACCGCATGCAGGAGCGTCTGGCCGACAAACCCAACGAAAAAGCCGAAGCCATCAATCGCTTTCTCAATGCCGACTGGAAAACGCTGGTGAAACGTTTTTCCGACGAACAAATCAGTGAACGGCTGGACGGAATGATTTCAGGCGAATACGATCCGAGTCAACCGGAGTCTTGACAATCGCCATGCAATCGCTTATATCACGGCATGATGGACTGGCTGACACCACAAAGAACGGAATAATATGACCGACACACACACGGGAACCGTCTATCTGGTCGGCGCCGGTCCCGGCGACCCGGGATTGATCACCGCCCGGGGCCGGGAACTGCTCGGGCTTTGCACGGCGGTAATCTACGACAACCTGGTGACCGATGAACTGGTGGTCACGCTTCCGGCCGAGGTCGAACGGCATTATGTCGGCAAACGCGCCGACAAGCCCTGCAAGTCGCAGGAAGAAATCAACGCCTTGATGGTAAAGCTCGCGCGCGACGGCAAAACCGTGGTGCGTCTCAAGGGAAGCGACCCGCTGATTTTCGGGCGCGGCGGTGAGGAAGCCAAATACCTCAAGGAAAACGGCATCAAATACGAAATCGTCCCCGGTGTCACCGCGGGTATCGCCGCTCCGGCTTACGCGGGGATTCCCTGCACGGACCGGTATAAAGCCTCGTTCGTGATGTTTGTCACGGGGCACAAGGCCCGCGAAAAAAGTTTCTCCACCGTTCCCTGGGAATGGGTCGCCAAAGCCAAAGGCGGTACGATAGTCATATATATGGGCGTCGGCGAAATCGAAAAAATCGCCGGGCGGCTTATCGACAACGGTATGTCAGAAAACACCCCGGTCGCCGTAATCGAACGCGGCACGTACCCCTCACAGCGAGTCGTCACCGCACCACTCAAAGACATGCCGATGCAGGTAAAAAAGCATCATATCAGACCTCCGTCGATTTTTGTCATCGGCGAGGTGGTCGATCTGAAACCGGTGATGGAATGGCTGGGCGACAAGCCCCTGTTCGGAAAACGCATTATGGTGACCCGCCCCGGCGATCAGGCTCAGGAGATGTACCGTCTGCTTCGCGAAAAGGGCGCCGAGGTGCAACCGTATCCCACGATCGCCACCAAGGAATATCACGACGAATCGTCCTGGGGCGAAGTCATGCGTCTCCAAAGCGACAACCAGTGGCTGGTGTTCACCAGCCATAACGGGGTGAGATATTTCAACCGTCAGTTGTTCGTTCATATCGGTGACATCCGCAAACTGGCCGGATACAAAATCGCCGCGATGGGGCACGGCACTGTCGAGGCGCTGGCCAACTATCATCTGCGGGCCGATTTTATTCCGGAAGCCGCCACGTCGAAGGGACTGGCGGAGGAATTGGCGCGACATTCCAATGTGCAAAACAGCACCGTCGTTCGCGTTTGCGGCAATCTCGATTCCGATTCGGTGACCGATGTTCTGATGAAATCCGGCGTGAAGGTAATCCCGCTTCAGGTCTTTGAAACCGTCTACCCCGCCTGGCCGCAGGATTTCAAGGACAAATTGTTGAATTATCCTCCCGACGCGGTGATTTTCACCAGCGGCAGGGGCGTTGAGGGTTTGTTTAAAAATCTCTCGCAGAGTGAGGCCGATACCATATTGGCCAACGCCAGAATTATCTCCATCGGCCCGATGACCAGCAAACATGTCGAGGAACACGGTTTGAAAGTGTCTTTCGAATCGAACACCCCGGCCATCCCGGCGCTGGTCGACGAACTCGCGGCGTTCATGCAGTCGGATTAATGCATTTAAACGTCATAAAATAAAAACGGCCCGCATCGTGCGGGCCGTTCGTACTTATCCGTAAATATCAACGACTGAAGTCGTATCATCTCTTAGCCGTACGGATACATCTTGTCCTTGACACCCTGCAGGCGCTCGAGAATCGTGTTGTGCTTGTTCTCGTCCTCCAGCAGGTACTGCAGGAGATATTCCTGCACCATCATCTTCTTGCCTTTGATCGCGGCCAGCGCCTGATCGGCCAGCTCGACCGTCTTTTTCTCGAGTGCGATATGCTTCTCAATCATATCCCATACGTCGGCCACCTCTTCGGGGGTCAACGTGATGGTTTTGGTCGTCAGACTGTCGGCGATCATCTCCTGAACCCGATAGTGCATTTGCGAATCGCGCTGTATGATTTCCATCACGATACGAACGATGGGATTTTCGGTCTTTTCGATTACTTTTCCGGTCGATGCCACCGAGGCGTTCTCGATTTTCATCCAACTTTTCATGTTGGCAACGATTGCTTCCTGCGCTTCCTTGGTCGACATAAACGTTCCTCCTCATGTGTGCGGGACCGGTCTTAACCGCCCTCCCGGCCACGTGCATTGATTTTGGTTGTATTGTTTGCCTTTACAACACAATTCC
>CAZVNK010000433.1:0-2728 GCA_964628115.1 uncultured Ignavibacteriaceae bacterium
CTGCTATAATAAAAGTCAATACCCTGACTCATTGTGAAAGGTGTGATGAACTTCGACGGGGCCTCGAGCAGTTTCTCCGCCTGATCGTCGCCCAGTTCGAAATAATACAGGGCGTCGTTTTCACCGTAGAGATATCCGGTATCGACCAATGAGGGATTGTCAAGATTGGTAAACAGCCACTGGTAGGCCTGTCGGCCGTTGACGCGAACCGACCGTCCGATGCTGATGCGCTGATGGCCGATCGAGCTGTCAGCGTAGTCGGTGATCGTGAAATCGGTCGAGGCGCCTTCCAGCACCGGGAAATACTCAGCGACCGCACTGAGCGCGTTCACACTGGCGGACAGTTCCGAATCGGTCGGAGAGTCATCGGAGCAACCGTAAAAACCGGCCAGAGCCAGCATGCCCAGCGCCAGAGTGATCAGAATGCCTGGATAGCGTTTCAAATTATACCTCCCCCCGCATAACGCGAGTCATCTGGGTTTTCGTTTATACACGACCGGATCATGCAAGCCGGATGCCAAGGCGGGTGCGTGTCCGTATGATGTTGTTGCGCATAGGGTAATGGCGCTCGCGTGAGTCCGGGGGGCGAGCCGGTTGCGGGAAAATTGAGGGAAATCTCCAATTGTTGTTGGGATGGCACAATGGTCGGGCAGGGGCTAAGTAATGGCCGGAAATTGCCGAATTAATCAATATGTTGAGATAAACAGCAAAACCGCCGGAAAATGGGGAGCGACTTGTGTCGTTATTAATTCTTGATCTATTTTTCGCCCTGACATTCGTCGTCTTGCTGGGTCTTCTGGCAAGAGTGCGTGAGCGGGTTTTCCGCGATAATCGGGAAAGTTATCGCTGTACGATGGGCGGATTGTTCTCGCTGGGCATCGTTTCGATTATACAATTGGTTTCGCATCAGGACCTGTTGCAGGGGATGCCACTGTTTTCGGAGCCGGTATATCTTGAAGTGATCGAGATTATCGGCATTATCGCCGGGATCACTCTGTTGATTTCGGGCGTGTCGATCTGGATTCCCGGGCGTCGCGGCAATCGAGAAACACGTAACGTGACGCGGGAACGGGTTATGATCGATGACATCGTTCGGAATATCATGCGGGCCGATTCGCTGGCGGTGTTATTTGATGATATGCCGCGCCTGATCGCCGACCGGTTCGGATTCGATTCGCTGGCGGTGTTACGCCATTGCCACATTCACAACCGTATCGTACTGACCGATGAAAGCAATCTCTCGTCATCTATTCGGGATGATATCAATCGTAGCCTGCGTATGAAACATACGGTGCCGAAGACGGTCGAGTCGGTGCGAAAAGCGACTGCGCCGACCGGAGAACTGCCGTTGACGATCGGAGAACGAAGCGTTGGAGCGGTTTTGTTCTGGAAAGATCAGCCGGAAAAATTGTGCGAGGATGAGATCAATGCTCTGCGGCGATTGTCGAAGGTGATGTCATCGGTCTTGAACTCCCGTTATCTGGATTTGAAAAGCGAATTTTTCGAGGGAAGCTGGCGGCATTTCGTACAGGTTCGCGATATCCTGACGTCCCGAAAAGATTTAAAAAGCAATCTGCAGTCGTTTTACTACCTGTTTCGTCAGGCCGTCGACGCGGAGTATCTGTCGCTGGGGCTGATCGAAACCGGGCGGGAAAACGTCACGCGGTTCACGATCGGGGTCAATGCCAGTGTTCTGCTTGACGGGGTTACCAATCCCGCCGAGGCGAGTTCCTGTTTCACGCGGGTGGTCGAGCAGGCCCGGGGGATACGGCTTGATGATATTCGAAACGAGCGAGCCGAGGATATCGATTCACTTTGTCTCAGTTGCGGTCAGCGCAGTTTGATGGCGGTTCCGGTGTCTCATGGCGGCAATGTGATCGCGGTGCTGACGCTGGGACATCGGATGCCCAATCGGTTTTCCCGACGTGATCTTATGCGCGCGGAGATGCTGGCGCAGGCAATGACGCCGGCGGTGACGGCGGAGTTAACCCGTCGCGCCCTGCAGGCGCGGGATCGTCAGCTCAGTTCGTTGACGGCATTCAATGTCGCCGTTGACGGCGCTCGTGACGTCGACACACTGTTTTCAGCCGCCGCCGAGACCATGTTGAAAGGGATCGGGACCTCGCTGGTGCGGGTGACCATGCTTGAAAGAGAACGTCAGGTTCTGGAGACGCGGGCAATCAAAACAGTGCGGCCGTTCGGCGACGGGCGCACCGATGCGGTCGCGGTGTCGAAATTGATGACGCGCTGGCATGAGTTGGTGCTGGATCAGCAAAGGCCGTTGTTGTTAAATCAGCGCGATCCGGAGACCACGATGGACAAGCCGGAAATGGACAGCCTGGTGATGCCGGGGATGCAGTCGGCGCTGATTCTTCCGATCGTGATCAACGGGTTAGTGGTCGGTTTGGTGACACTGGGGGAAATGCGGTGTTGGGAGCGGTTTTCGTATAACTCGGTGGCGATCACGTTCTGCCGGGAGGTTATCGCGCGGCTGGTCACCGGAATCAAACTGCTGAACATGAGCCGGATTATCTCGTCGTCGCAAGCCGAATCTCAACCGACGCCGGTGATTCGTCCTGAGAGCGATCGATTTCGGGAATTGAAAAGCCCCGTGACATCATTGCGCGGTTCGCTTGATTTGCTGAAGATTCGCGGTATGCATGATGAGGTGTACGCGGGTGAACTGGTGCACGCGCAATCAGAAAAAAACGAGGGCGAGGAGGTAGTC
>CAZVNK010000434.1:0-648 GCA_964628115.1 uncultured Ignavibacteriaceae bacterium
GTCGCCCTGAAGGTGATTGCCGCCGGTGCGGCGGCCTATATCGGTTCGATGGAAATCGGCGGGGTGGCAATAATCGGCGATTATCCCTTCATGCAAGGCACTCCGAGTTTGCCCCTGGGTGAGGAAGTCCGGCTTCAAAATGCGGGTCGGTTGGATATCGATGCCGATTGGCCCAGGGTGATTTTGATCGGCGAGCCGACTTTTCATCGGTTGGATCATGATATATATACCGCTGAATCCATCGACACGTCGCATTTACCGATTGTCCGCATCACCGGGGATGGCGATACCATTCCCACCAATATCGCCGTCGATTTGCCGAGTGACGTTGACATTGCGTACGCGGTCGCGAATCTGAATAACGGGGAAGTTTGCGACTACTGCCGGGGCATCGGGTTCATTGAAAATGTGATGGCGGTCGCGGCAAGATATGATAGACAGACGGTTCTTTTACAATGGCCGGGCGGCGACGGAGAAATACGGTTTTATGATAAAAGGCCGTTGGGAGTCGCGGTAAAGGGAATCCTGAGCGTTGCATTAACCGGGGTACGCGCAACGCTGATTGATCTTACCTCGATGGATCCGAGTAAAAGCTGGTTGCTCATTATGCTCGGTTTCGCCATTTTAATCATTATTCATTTTCGCGAC
>CAZVNK010000434.1:658-2724 GCA_964628115.1 uncultured Ignavibacteriaceae bacterium
AGCGTTTCTCACCGAATGCGGCATGGCCATTCTGGCGATTCTCCTGTGCGGTTTAAACAACTCATCAGTTATGGCGATCACACTCGTCACGATTGGCGCCATTACGGTGGCGATGCTGGTGCCAACAGAACAGGCGCGGATTTGGCATACGTTCAAGGCGATGGTGATTTACGCCCTGCCGATGTTTATAGTCTGGATTTTCCTCAACGGTATCGGTGCTTCATCGAAAACCATAATGCTGGTAGGCTACGGGATGTGCCTGATCGTCGTTTGCTTCGGATTGATGCTTCTGCTGGCGGGATGGCTCTATAAACTCATTGCCCGCCGGATGGAAGATCGTTCCCGGTGAAACCTGCCCCGGTGTCTTACGTAAACATTGATATGAGAAAAACGTTAAACACATCAATGATTTGCACAGGTTGCCACAATGAATAATGAAGCCATAACGTCGGGGAAAATTCTTGTCATCGACGATGACCGTGACGTCCTGCTGGCGGCAAAGCTGTTTTTGAAGCAGTATGTCAGGCAGGTACACACCGAAACCGACCCGAGGAATATCCCGACCCTGATGGCCAACGACCGCTATGACGTGATTCTGCTCGACATGAATTTCACGCGCGATGTCACCAGCGGTCAGGAGGGGTTTCACTGGCTGGGAAAAATACTCGATATCGATCCGTCGGCAATCGTCGTGTTGATCACCGCCTTCGGCGATATCGACACCGCGGTCAAGGCGATCAAGACCGGCGCGACGGATTTTGTCATCAAGCCCTGGCAGAACGAAAAACTGCTGGCGACTATCTCGGCGGCATTCAGCCTGCGCAGTTCGCGTTTGGAGGCCGCCCACCTGCGCTCCCGACAGGCCCAGTTGTGCGCCGATCTGGATCAACCCTTTCATGATTTTATCGGTGACAGTCCTGCCATTCGCAACGTGTTCGGGCTGATCGACAAGGTCGCAGTAACCGATGCCAACGTGCTGATTCTGGGCGAAAACGGCACCGGCAAGGAGTTGGCCGCGCGCGCCGTCCACCGGCAGTCGAATCGCAAAGACGAAGTCTTTGTCAAAGTCGACATGGGAGCACTTACCGAAAGCCTGTTCGAAAGCGAATTGTTCGGGCATGTCAAGGGGGCGTTCACCGACGCCCGGGAGGATCGCGCCGGGCGTTTCGAGATCGCATCGGGCGGGACTCTGTTTCTCGATGAAATCGGCAACCTGCCGCTTCCGCTTCAAACCAAACTCCTGACGGTATTACAAAGCCGACAGGTCATCCGTATCGGTTCCAATCACCCGCGCCCGATCGACATCCGCCTGATCTGCGCCTCCAACACCCCACCGGCGGAACTGGTGGCGCAACACAAATTCCGCGAGGATTTGCTTTACCGCATCAATACCGTGGAAATACATCTTCCGCCGCTCCGGCAACGCGTTGACGACATCGTATTGTTGGCCAATCATTTTCTGAATCGGTACAGCAAGAAGTATTCGCGATCGTGCCGAGGAATCGAGCCTGACGCGATCAGCCGTCTGCGGAAATATCACTGGCCGGGCAATGTCCGCGAATTGCAGCACGCCATCGAACGGGCGGTTATTCTCAGCGGCGCGGACGTTCTGCAATCGGGTGATTTCCCGCTCAACTCCGCCGTACCCCAGAAAGACGGCCTGGTATTCGACAACTACGACCTTGACGAGGTGGAGAAACTGATAATCCGAAGAGTTCTCGATCGCAACGCCGGCAATATCAGTCGCGCATCCGAAGAGCTGGGCCTCAGCCGCGCCGCGTTGTATCGTCGATTACAAAAGCATGGGATTTAAGAATTTCCGTTTATTGTGCATCGGCCGAGTGCTATTACTCTGCCTGACACTGTATATATTCTTCTACCTGATGTTCTCCACCACGACGTACGCCTCGATGACCGTGGTCGGAGTGGCAATCATCATTCAGGTCGTTTCGTTGATTCGCTTCATGGAAAAAAGCAACCGACAGGTAACGCGCTTTTTGGAATCGATCGAATATTTCGATTTTTCCCAATCGTTTACGAGCGGCCTGAAGGGATCGTCGTTCGAT
>CAZVNK010000435.1:0-217 GCA_964628115.1 uncultured Ignavibacteriaceae bacterium
GGAACAGATAGTCGATCGTCTGGGTGGATTGCATGGCAAACATGACGGGGTCGATCGGCGCATTCACCTCGGCGGAGGTCACTGTCATCGTGTAACTCATCAGGGCATTGGACGCCTCAGCCCTGATAGAAAACGCGATATCCATCCCCTCGACCGTGCGGAAATCACTGGAATAACTGTATACGACCAGTTCGTCGAGGTATTCCTTCGTAATCTC
>CAZVNK010000435.1:237-2720 GCA_964628115.1 uncultured Ignavibacteriaceae bacterium
GTCGCGTTTCGTCGTTGATCAGCACCCACAACGAATCGCCGCCTTCGGGCATGACAAAAAAGGTATGATACGGAACGTCATCGATCAGCGTGTCTTTTTGATACGACACCGAACCCGGCATGCGACCGTCAATGACATACGCGCCACTGAAAATATATACTTCGTTGATCAACTTGCGCAAATCAAGCCCGGACAGTGTCATTACCTGCTGGTTCTGGTCTTTGGCCCATGCGGTCGTGCCGTCGTATCCCTGGGAAAATTGAATGATTCCAAAATCAATAAACGCGTACGTCCGGTTGGGGGCGGCGAACACCCGCTCGAACGATCCGTTCATACCGCTCATGGAGATCGTGCCGGTGAGTTTGAGTGACGAGACTTTCTCCAGCGCCTGAACTTCTTCGGGATTGAGATATTCACGAATGTCGGCGCCGAAAACCGACAGGGAAATCAAACCGATACACACGGTGAAAAACAACGTCTTCACGATGACTGAATGTGCCATGCGTTCTCCGAATCGTTTTAATATTATCAATACTCGGTCCAGTAATAATCGGCCAGGACCAGAAATCCGACCAGTGTCCAGGATAACACCAGCGACGTGCCGCCGTAACTGAGAAACGGTAAGGGCAATCCCGTCACCGGGGTCAGGCCGAAAGTCATACCGACGTTGACAAAGAACTGGAAAACCAGTATGGTCAGCGCCCCCCACGCCAGATACGACGCGAATCGCGAGCGACAGCGGGATGCGATCATGATGCCACGGTAAAAAATAAACCCGAAGATGGCAACAACAATCAGGGTGCCCCATAATCCGAATTCCTCACCGAGCACCGAGAAAATGAAATCGGTGTGCCGTTCGGGTAAAAAATGCAATTGGCTCTGCGAACCGCTGAGATATCCCTTGCCAAGAATCCCGCCGGAACCGATCGCGATCTTCGACTGAATAATCTGGTACCCCGCGCCGCGCGGATCACGACCGGGATCGAGAAAGGTGATAATTCGCAGTTTCTGATAATCCGCCAGCCGATTCCAGAAAAACGGCGTAATGATACCGAACGCCAAATTGGCGACAATCGTTGCGATGCCGAAAATCGCACGCGGTTTAATCAACAGTAACGACCCGATCAGTATCGCCAGGTACACAATCCAGGTAATCCAGTGAAAGGCCGCCAGCAGGGAAATCAACGGCGATACGATCAGCAGTAAATACAACGGCGATATTCCCGACCAAAACCAGAGACTGAACAGCAGGGCCACGAACACCATCGACGTTCCCAAATCCGGTTGACGGATAATCAGCATCACCGGAATCACTGTCAACACCACCGAAAAAAACAGGAGACGAAGCGACTCCGTCGCAAGTTTGGTATACGCCAAAAACCGGGCCAGCGCGATCAGCAAGGCCAGCTTGGCCACTTCGGACGGCGTTATATGAAACGGCCCGAACGCGAACCAGCGCGCCGCGCCGTACTTGGAATGTCCGATGACCAGAACCAGCGCCAGCATCACCAACGCCCCGACATAAAACAGGTACGCCAGAAAATCATATATCCGCAGAGGCAGATGAATGACGACGGCGAAACCGAACAGGGCCGCCAACAACCAGATCCCCTGTTTCAGATAAAACTGATTGGATTCACCGCGAAGAGAATCGTACTGCGCCGAATAAATCAGGATAATGCTGATCAGCGACAACACCAACGCCGCCATGATCAGCCGCCAGTCCAGATGTCGGTAATCAAGTGTCATCCGCCACTGCTTTCCTTTCCCCGGTACGAACCGGTCCCTCTTCCATATCGCCCAGGTATGTTTTGATTATCCTGCCGGTTATCGGCGCGGCCACTTCCGAACCGTGCCCGGCGTTTTCCACCAGGGTTACGACGACAATGCGCGGATTGTCCGCCGGCGCATAGGCCACGAACCAGGAATGATCATTCCCGTGAGGGTTTTGCGCGGTGCCGGTCTTGCCGGCAATGGTATACCGTTTGTTTCGCAGGGATCGAGCCGTCCCGTGTTCACCCTGCACCACCAGTTCCAGCGAGGTGTTCAGAATCTCCAGCGTCCGTTGTGAAAACGGCAGGCTAAACGCGACAATCGGCTCGATCTGCTCAACCGTTCCATCAGGGTGCAAGACCTCTTTTAATAAATGCGGGCGATAGACCACGCCGTCATTGGCCAATCCACAGTAAAACTGCGCCAGTTGAAGCGGGGTAATCGTGAATTCCCCCTGACCGATGGCAAGATTCAACACCAAAAAATGCGTCCACCCGCGTGGCCCGTACAATTTGTCATAATAATCCGAACTGGGAACGATTCCTTTCAATTCGCCCGGGATATCAATTCCCGTTTCACGACCGAAGCCGCAGGCGGAGGCGTACTCTCCCCAGCTGTCCACGCCCAGCAATTGCCCCACCTGATAAAAATAGATATCGCACGATCGCTCGATTGCACCGTACACGTCCAGCTTGCCGTGCCCTCCCAAT
>CAZVNK010000436.1:0-2427 GCA_964628115.1 uncultured Ignavibacteriaceae bacterium
AACGGGGTATTCCCATGCCTAACGTACGGCTCACGAGCGAGACGGGCGCACCTGACACGGTCGTCTCCACACTTGCCGTGGAACCTTTAGTTGTTTTATCCTGATGCTATTTCGAACCAGAGAAACTACTTAACAGCCGAACTACGAGATCAAACAATGCGGGGTCGGATGTATTTCCGGTCGGTGTACTTACAGAAACCATGCGCCACGATTATTATTGGAATTGCGAGATACCATTTAGACTGCAAAATTTATGAAATGTTTTGCTCGAAGTCAATAGGAGATGTAGAAAAGGTCGGGGACGATATCAGATTCCCGGTTTGACCATCCCGAATTCAAGACTTTTCGATTCGGTTTTCCGCTTGTGCGATAAATACCGGGCTTTGAATAATCGCCGATATAAACGCTCAACTCACTTCTTTACTCGGCCCATCAGATGAAGTCTCTTCGAAGGCAATTCATCACTTGCCTCCGTCCATGCCGAGTGGTATTATTGCGGAAGTAAAAATTGAAATAAGGGAGATTTCGAATTTGGCTGAAAAATACATTTTCCACATGTATGGCATACATAAGTCATACGGCCAAAAGCAGGTTCTAAAAAACATCAACCTGAGCTTTTATCCCGGCGCCAAAATCGGCATTGTCGGTGAGAACGGTTCGGGCAAAACGACCCTGCTACGCATTATGGCCGGTCTGGAAACCGATTTTCAGGGCGAGGCGGTGATTACTCCCGGCTTTCGCGCCGGTATTGTGGAACAGGAACCGAAACTCGACCCGACCTTAACCGTTCGCCAGGTAATTGAATCGGCTTTCGGCGAGACCAAAGAGGTCCTTGATGAATATAACCGGCTGGCTGACGCTATGGCCGACCCGATGGATGACGACCGGATGCAACAGGCAATGGATCGCATGGGCCAACTTCAGGATAAAATCGATGCGCTCGATGCCTGGAATCTGGATCAAACCATCAAGATTGCAAGTGATGCGCTTTGTCTGCCCGATGATGACCGGATTATCGAAACCCTGTCGGGAGGTGAGAGGCGGCGGGTGGCATTGTGCAAGGTGCTTCTGGAAAAGCCGGATCTGCTATTGCTTGATGAGCCGACCAACCACCTTGATGCCGAAACCATAGATTGGCTTGAAAAACAACTGTCGGTTTATCCCGGAACGGTCATAATCGTAACTCATGACCGTTATTTCCTGGATAATGTCACCAAATGGATTTTGGAACTTGAGGGTGGTCATGGTATTCCCTGGGAAGGTAATTATAGCTCGTGGCTGGAGCAGAAACTGGCCAAACTGGTTACGACTGAAAAAAAGGACTCCCCCCGCGCCAAAGCATTGCAGAGGGAATTGACCTGGATCCGTATGAGCCGCGGCGACCGCAACGAACTGGCTCGCTCCCGAATCCGGGAATATGAGCAATTGGTCGCTCGTGAAACGGTAGCCGCGAAAGCCGGCGACGGTACCATTCAGATCGCACCCGGGCCCGATCTCGGAACACAGGTTATCGAGTTTTCCGATGTTGATATGGGCTACGGCGACCGACTGCTTTTTCATCAATTATCTTTCATTGTTCCTCGCTCGGGCGTGGTTGGACTGGTCGGACCGAATGGCACCGGTAAGACAACAATGTTTAAAATGATTACCGGCGCTTCGAAGCCGCTTGACGGCAGGGTGACAATCGGTTCATCGGTGCAGTTTGCCTTTGCCGATCAGGAAAGGGAATCGCTTGAAGGTGATGTCAGTCTGATCGAGGAGGTCGGTGGCGGTCTGGATGAAATCACTATCGGGAACCGTAAAATTCCGATTCGCAAATACCTGGCGCAATTCGGCTTTACCGGCTCGTCACAGCAAAAACAGGCCGACCACCTTTCCGGCGGTGAGCGTAATCGTTGTCATCTGGCCAAGGTGTTGAAAATCGGCGGGAATGTCCTTCTACTTGATGAGCCCACCAATGATCTCGATGTGAACACCTTGCGCAAACTCGAAGAAGCGATCCTCGATTTTTCAGGTTGCGTGTTGGTTATCAGTCACGACCGATTTTTCCTGGATCGTATTTGTACGCATCTGCTGGTTTTTGAGGGTGAGAGCAAAGTCCGCTGGTTCGAGGGTAATTTCTCGGCCTATCAGGAATGGCGCAGTAGGGAGTTGGGCGACCGGCTGTTTGAAAACCGTCGCAACCGCTACAGAACGATTGTAAAAGCATAGGATGCCGTGACATCGAAGAGAGTGGATCGAGCGGCAGAAGCAGTTACGGCAGACCGAGACCATCATCTTCAACATGAAAAAAGGCGGGCCCGATATCACTCTCTCCAAACTTTTGTTGCATTGGCATTTGTGGTGGAATTCCGCTATTCGACGGTAAGTGGAACACGTTGGAAAATATTAAGATAGGTATTCAGGGATGGCAAATATATGTAGATT
>CAZVNK010000436.1:2473-2714 GCA_964628115.1 uncultured Ignavibacteriaceae bacterium
CTCGTGCCAGTATTTTTCAATACCGACCGGATTTCAATAAATAGACATATCCGATCACTGCTTCAGTATTGGAAACAGCAGTGGACACGGTTTTGGAGGATTTCTTATTTAACTGTGACAGTTCGGTTTTACGGATTTTTGTAGCAGTCTTCGCTGTACGCTTTATCTCGGAAATTCGTGAGATTTCGAGAACATCACCTATTCTTGCCTCTCCAACAATTCCGGATGGTTTTCCTTGAAC
>CAZVNK010000437.1:0-2707 GCA_964628115.1 uncultured Ignavibacteriaceae bacterium
ATTTCAAGAATAGGCGCAATTTGCAAATCTCAACGGCTTCTTCCATGATATCCAGCGTGCGCATTGCTTGAGCCTTAAAGGCTTTCACCCGGGCGTTGTTCCCAAGATTGATGATTTCCGTGACCAGCTCGATTTTCGTCTGACGCTCGGCCAGATCCGCACCGCTTTTATCCACTTCCTTGCGCATGGTTGCATACTGCGACTGCAGAAATTCGGTGCTGTTGTGCATGTACGTCGCGGCGTTTTCGTCGAGCTTCGTCCGGTGCTCCTTCAATGACGCGATCGTGCTTTCGGTTTCCTTGATAAGTCGTTCATACTCATCGATGGCGGTCGAGGCGCGTTCGATCTGCCCGCCGAGCGCTTTGAGATGTTCGGCGCTATGTGCCAAATCGGAAGCCTCGCCAAGGTGCTTGTGAAGCGCGGCCAGTTCCTTTTGAGCCGCTTCATAGTAGGCATAATCCTCGGCCAGGCCGTAGCCCCGCATTTCGTACATCACCCGGTTGGCCGCGCCTCGCAAATCACTGGTCACTTGAACTTCGGGCACGTACTCCTTGGCCAAAACGGTGGATTCCACCTCGGCCTTTTTCATGTTAATAATCGCCATCCCTCCCAAAAGGACGGAAATCGTTATCAGGGCCGCAAAACCAAGCCCGATTTTGACACTCAATTTCATGTTCTTGAACACGGTAGTCCTCCCTCCGATAATTCTCGATATGTGTTTAATTCCGCTTCAATCCGATTCGCCGCCCCCTCGGCAATTCGGCAACGATACAGTCGTTTTCAAACGATAAGCCCCTCCATATTACGTATGAGTATTTTTGTTCACCCCTAAGGCAAGGCCGATACGGCAGAGCCCCCTAATAACGACTTATTCTGCCATAATCCGCTTTAGTTGGAATATCGACTATCGGCGGGATTGGTCGAGGGCCACTTTTAAGCTACACTTCGACTACAAACACTAGTCGTTGCGGAGCGAATTCCGTGTATCGGGAGTGACTTAGATCGAGAGAGATTGCAAATACGAGGTAAGATTCACGTTATCGCGGGAGATACCCAGTTTCTTTCTGATCCTGCGACGCTGATTGATGACGGTATACACCGAGGTATGCAGAGTGGCGGCGATGTCCTTGGACGACAGACCGCTTCTGATCATTTGACAGATTTCCGTCTCCCGTGGAGACAGGGAGGAAAATTTCGTTTCGAGATTGTTGATAAACGGCGATGTGATATCGGCCAGTGAGCTTTCCAGTAGGTCGAGGTATTCCAAATCGGCTCCGTCCAAACGATGCTTCAGCTTATCCACGATCGGTAGAACCAATTTGTTCAAATTCGATTGCATCCGTTGTTTGATAAAATCTTTTTCCTGCTCGATCTGATGAAGCAGTTCCTTGAGTGCGGTGTTTTTGCGGTAAAGACTGACCTGTTCTGTCACCAGCCGCGTGTGCGTTTCTTCAAGCCGTTGCTGGATTTCCCGCCGCCTGGTAACATCACGCCCGACGGCCTGATATTCGACGGGAGTATCTTTTTCATGCATGATCGCGCGCAGGGTCCAGTGCACCCAGCGTTTTTCGCCGTTTGTCAGGGTCATGGCGATTTCCGTGCTTTCCGCCGGGCAATCTTTATTGAGAGAGGCGATCAGATTTCCCATGAAAAGTCGAACCTGGCGACTGACTCCGGGATCGATGGGATGTCCGACGATGGCATCGGAAGACTTGTCGAAGAAACGACAGAATGAATTATTGACGAAAGTAATGGTCTGATCCGGTTTCAGGCGGCATATCAATTCATTTTGATCTTCGACCACCGACCGGTAAAGCTCTTCACTGTGGCGCAGAGCTTCTTCGGCAATGCGGCGCTCGGTTAATTCCTTCGACAGCAGTTTATTGGTAACATCCAACTGCTGGGTCCGCATCTGAACCAGATTTTCCAAATGATCGCGATAGTCCTGAAGTTTGGCCAGGGCACGAGTGCGATCGGTAACATCCTGCAGAGTTTCGATGGCGCCGGTGATATTCCCATGACAATCGCGAATCGGCACGGCGGTGAAAAACAGCCATTTGCCGTTGTCGCCCATTTCCGGGAAAAAGGACTCGGCCTCGTAACTCCCTTCGAGGATTCCCGAACGGGCGGAGTTCTTTTGGGATTTATGATATTTCTCGAAAGGATTCTTGCCGTCGACGATAAAATCGGCGAGAATCGATCTCTTTTTCGGGTAAAAGGCTTTCCAATGGTCATTTGTCCCAACCATGTCGGCGGCTTTCAAACCGGTCAGTCGCTCACACGCCAGATTCCAGTGCATGATGGTGTGGTTTTTATCGATGACAATCGTGGCGATGGAATTGCCCTGAATAATCTGGGCCAGCCGCGATTCCCGCTCCATCAGTTCCCGTTCATACTGGAGACGATCGGAAACATCAATGCACAGGGCCAGAACCACGTCTTCATCATAATATCGGCCCATGGTGATTCTGATTTCGACCGGAAGGCGTGTCCCGTCGCGACGGATTATTTCCTGAGTACATGTGCCGGTTCCCTGTGGCGCGAGCTGGGCTACGGCGACGACGTCGACCACGACCTGCGGACGGCGATCGAGGAGGTCGTCGGCCAGGAGCTGGCGGACGAGGACTACGACGACGTCGCCGACGCCGTCCTGCTGTGGTGGCGCGAGGACGACGGCGACCTCACGGACGCCCTCGTGGACGTGCGC
>CAZVNK010000438.1:0-2706 GCA_964628115.1 uncultured Ignavibacteriaceae bacterium
GCCACGCCGCCCGCCGAATGGGACACGACGTCGATTATCTCTTTCGGCCCGATATACACAAGATACCGCATTACAACGGCCTGTTTATCCGGGCGCTGACCGATCCGCTGAACACATCGTATATTGCCGCGCGGCATGCCGAATTAAACGGGATTCGGGTCATCGATGATCCTGACTCCATCTATATCTGTTGCGACAAGGTCAACATGTATCGACACCTGATGAACGCCCGGGTTCCCATTCCGGAATCCGTTGTCCTGCATGAAGCGGACTTGACCCGGAAACACGCGGAGGAATTGTTTGCCCGGTTGGGCCAGCCGATGGTGCTGAAAGCCCCCAACAGCAGTTTTTCGCTTTACGTTGACAAGGTCGCCACTCCGGCCGAGTATATCAAGACCGGCACCCGCTATCTCAGGCGCGCCGACCGTCTGATCGCCCAGCGTTTTATCAAATCACAATTTGACTGGCGGGTGGGCATTCTGGGTGGTGAAGTCCTCTATGTCTGCCAGTATCTTTTCCCGCGCAAGAACTGGAAAATCGTCGCATACGGCGAAAACGGCAGAAGCGTCGAAGGACCGATCAAGACCTTCGAAATCGACAAGGTCGATCCCAAGCTACTTGAGACCGCCCTGGCCGCCGCCGCCGCGATCGGCAAAGGACTGTACGGCGTCGATCTGAAACAGGCCGGCGATGAGTATCTTGTGATCGAAGTCAACGACAATCCCACCATTGCCGCCGGTGAGGAGGATAAAAAGGCGCCTCATCTGTACGATCGCATTATCCGTTACCTGATGGGAGAATGGGGATAAGCCATGCCATCGACAGTCAACATTCGCCACGCCACGACCGATGATCTGGACGCGTTGATGGCGCTGGAGACGAAGGCCTTCCCGACCGACCGTTTCACTCGTCGGCAGTATGTGTATCTTCTCACCCGCGCCAATGCCGACGTCCTGCTGGCGGAGATCAAACACAAGGTCGGAGGATGCGCCGTGATGCTGTGGCGTCGTAAATCCGCCACGGGACGGCTGTACACCATCGCCACCGATCCGGCCCAGCAGGGACGCGGTATCGGGACACTACTGCTCGGCAAATGCGAAGAGTCGGCTCACAAACGACGGTGCCGGCGGATCGCGCTGGAAGTCCGCGAGGATAACGACGGGGCCATTGCCTTTTATCGTCGCCACGGCTACGCCGTCGAGAAAAAACTTCCCGGATACTATGCCGACGATATCGACGGCCTGAGCATGGTCAAAACTCTGTTGCCCCTGAGTATCGCGCCGCTTCGCCTGAAAGTCCCCTATTACGCCCAGACGCTTGAATTCACCTGCGGGCCGGCTTGTGTCATGATGGCCATGAAATATTTCACGCCGGATTTGAAACTGAACCGCCTTCTGGAATACAATCTCTGGAAAGAATCCACGCTGATTTTCATGACCTCCGGCATCGGCGGCGCCGGACCGTTCGGACTGGCCTACACCACCCGCAGGCGCGATTATCGAACCCAACTCATAGTCTCACGCGACTATAGCCCCTTTTTAAGTTCCGCCCGCCTCGAATACAAGCGCAAAGTGATTGAGCTGATTCACGGCGATCTCAAAGACAAGGCCATTCAGGCGGGGGTCGACGTGTCATATCGCAATTTCACGTTCGAAGATATCGCCGAGCAAATGGCCGAGGGGTATATCCCGATTGTCCTGATCAGTACCTATCATCTTCACGGTGATCGCGCCCCGCACTGGGTTGTCATGACCGGTTTCGACTCGGACTCGGTGTACGTTCATGATCCGTACGCCAATGAATACGAGGACGATACCGACCTGGCCCGCAATATCAAAATCCCGCTGGAGATGTTTCGCCGGATGCGCCGTTACGGCAAAAACAAGTTCAAGAGCGTGATTTTTGTCGGCCCGAAAGACAAATCATAAATTCAGCAATACTCTGTTTATCTTCAACCCTCCGTCAATGATCTTGATTGATACGCCCAACCAGTTCGGTCTTGTATTTCGACGGAGACGTTTTGGCAATTGCGATTTTCTCACATCCGTTGAACGCGGCAAAATCCCAAAGCCGATTGGTCAGGGCATTGAAAAACCTATCGGACGGCCTGAAACCCTCTTCGAAATAGAAATGCGGTATCAGTAACGTTTTCTTTTTGCGGTCGGCTTTGGTATCGAATTTCGCGACAAATTCCTCACCCCAGAGAACCGGCAACACGAAATACCCGAATTTTCTCTTTGGCGCGGGGACAAAGCATTCCAGGACATAATCGAATGCGAACAGATCCCGAAGTCGCTCCCGCTGAATTATCAGATTATCGAACGGCGACAGGATATGCAACTGCGGAGTTTTTTTTCGTAGTTTGCCTGCCGATGAAATCAACTCCCGAAGAGCATAATACCCCCGGTCATTGCCGTGGGTGATATTAACCGCCACGATTTCCCCGTCGGCCAGCATCTCGTCGATTACGGCATTAAAATTCGCGGTCTCGCCATTGTGAAGATAAAAACGGATTTCCTTTGCCTGTGCGACTCCCAATCCCTGCAGAGCGCGCCGAATCCGAAACCGCATCAGTTCGTTTTCGTCTGGATAGGTGGTGTCGATATCCGACGGCAGTACCCGTTCGGTCAGATCGTACACCCGTTCGAATTTCCGTCGCTCGGTAATCATCAATTCACCGCGCCAGAACAAAAGCTCCAACGCGAT
>CAZVNK010000439.1:0-2701 GCA_964628115.1 uncultured Ignavibacteriaceae bacterium
CCTCGAATTTCTTGGCCAGCCCGATCACCCGCTGGTTATCGAATCCCAGCGAGCGCAATTCCTTTCGCACCGACGACAACTGTCCTTTGCCGCCGTCGATCACCAGCAAATCCGGAGGCGTGCGGTCCTCGTTTTTCAATCGAAAGAAGTACCGCCCGATAACCTCCCGCATCATGGCGAAGTCATCCTGTCCGCGCACCTCCTTGATGCGAAAATGACGGTACTCGGCTTTTTTCGGTTTGGCGTTGGCGAAATATACCAGTGAACCGACCGCGTCGGTTTCGCCGGTATTTGAAATATCCACGCAGGCAATGGTGCGCGGCGCGTTGGTCAAATGCAGTTCGTCTTTGAGAACCTGCACCGATCCGGCGACCCGTTCCTGATACCCTTTCTTTTGGATCAGGACTTCATCGAGAAGCAAACGGGCGTTGGTCGCGGCCAGATCGACCAGGCGGGACTTCTCCCCTCTTTGCGGAGTGAAGATATTCACCCGTTTGCCGCGCAAGTGGGTCAGCCAGCGGGCTACCAGCTCCTGATCAGGCAGGTCGACCGGAACGTACACCTCCTGCGGAAGATTGGGTTGATGATTGTAGTACTGCCTGATGAATTCGTCCAGCACTTCCTCGTCATGTTCGTCCGCTTCGGAACTCAACCGAAAGTCCTGACGTCCGATCAGCACCCCCTCGCGAATCTGCATGACCACCACGACCGTCTCACGCCCTTCGCGCGCGAATGCCAGGATGTCGCGGTCAACCGCTTTGCCGACGTCGACTTTTTGTTTCTGCCGTACCGATTCCAGCGCGGTGATCTGATCGCGCACTTCGGCGGCCTGTTCGTACTGCATCGCCTTCGAAAGTTGCGCCATTTTCGCGCGCAGTTTTTCGATCAACTTCTCGCCGTGTCCGGACAAAAACAACAGAACCGATTCGACCTGTTCGCGGTAGTCCGGTTCGGTTTGCAGGTTCTCGCACGGTCCGCCGCAGCGTCCGATATGATAATCCAGACAGACTTTCTGCTCCCTGCCGGTGGGATGCGGGATGGTCAGATTGCAGGAACGTATTTTAAACAGGCGGCTGAGAAAACGAACCGTCTTGCGCATGCCGCCGGCGTTGGTGTACGGACCGAAATAGCGGGCGTTGTCTTTTTCCAGACGCCGCACGATGATGACACGCGGGAACGGTTCGTCGACCGTCACTTTGACATACGGAAAATGCTTGTCGTCTTTCAGATCGACATTGTAGCGCGGCTTGTATTCCTTGACCAGATTGGCCTCGAGAATCAGCGCCTCGATTTCGGAATCGGTGACCATCAGTTCGAAATCGGCAATCGCCGCCGCCAGCCGCGCGGTTTTGGGCGCCAGGTTTTGCGGTGACTGGAAATACGTCCGCACCCGGTTTTTGAGATTCTTGGCCTTGCCGATGTAAATGATTTTGCCGTCCCGGTTCTTGAACAAATACACGCCCGGATCAGTCGGAAGATTTTTAATCTTCAGTTCCAGTTGTTCGGACACGGCAATCATCGGTATATATTACGCGCCATTTCGCCGGGGGTTGGCTTACGGCAGGATCCGTCGCGCGCCGGCGTAGCGTTTGTTCCAGTATTTGTCAGACAGGTCGGTGATAATCACCCCGAGCGACGACGAGGAGTGGATGAATTCGTTGTGACCGGTATAAATCCCGACGTGCGAAATACTGCGCCCGTCGGTTCGAAAAAACACCAGATCGCCGTAACGCAGATGTCCCTTGTCGACTTTGCGCCCGGCGGTGTACTGTTTGGCGGCGGTGCGCGGCAGTTGCGTTTTGTTGAACTTGCGATACACGTCCTGGGTGAATTGACTGCAATCCAGACCGCGCTCGTGTGGCGACTGCCCGGCGTACGGCGTCCCCAGATACGATTGTAAAATGCGTCCCAATTCGATCAACTGCCGACTGGTGGTGGTGGAAAACTTGTCGGTGCGATCGGTCGGCTGAACTCGCTTTTGCTCGACGGGCTTTTCCTCATCCGGGATACCGCCATTGGTTCGATATCTCGGATTGGCCTGACAGGCCAACAGCAACGGCAGGATGACAAACAAAATGACGACCATCGACTTCATTCAATTCAACCTCGGATACGGTATTCCAAATCTCCTTCGATAATATATCCGCGTGGCGACCAGCAGAACAACAAGAAAAATAAAATATCCCGGATAATAATATCCGGCCAAAAGCGATAGTAAAAAGATGGGAACCTTGCAGGCGATCAGGACGTGCGACGATTGCGGTGATATCGCCGCAAAGAGACACAGCCCGAATCCGACCGTACTGACCAGCACCAGCAAGTGATGAATCAACAGGAAAGACACCGGAATCGACACCGCCAGCAATACCAGCGCCAGAACGATGATAGTCCGGTCGGAAAGCACGGTGGCGATCGTGCGTTTGTCGGTTCGCGCATCGCCCGCACGGTCGGGGATCACCGTGAGTAAAAAGGTCGCGGCGACGGTCAGAAAGAAATACGCCGCCAGAAGAATATTCATGCGGTCGAACCGTGTCGCCATATCCGGCACGGTCAGCGGAATCAGCACACAGTATACGACGGCGTTGATGAGCAGTCCGGCCAGCGGGCGGTCTTTCACCCGAAACGGCGGCATGGAATACGCAATCGACCCGGCAAACAGCAGAATGAACACGAGTAGTGTCGAGATCGACTGTACTGCACC
>CAZVNK010000440.1:0-2681 GCA_964628115.1 uncultured Ignavibacteriaceae bacterium
TCGCTTGGTGACGTGATAATCGCGGAGCCGAAAGCGCTTTTGGGATTCGCGGGGCCACGGGTTATCCAGCAGACCATCGGGCAGGATCTTCCACCGGGATTTCAGTCGTCGGAATTCTTTATGGATAAGGGATTTCTGGATAAAATCGTCGAGCGGAACAATCTAAAAGAAACCATTGCGCTCTTGTTGAATTATCTCAATAACTGACTATCATGAAAAAGAACACCGGGGGGTATAAAGAGGCCCTGGATTTTATCCTGGCGCGCGAGCATTTCGGTATCAAGCTCGGTTTGCATAATATTACCGCGTTTCTTGAAGCCTCGGGACGACCCCATGACCGATTCCCGTCGGTGCATATTGCCGGAACCAACGGCAAAGGCTCAACCGCGGCGGCAATCGACGCGATCATGCGCAAAGCGGGATACCGGGTGGGGATGTTCACCTCGCCGCATCTGGTCGATTTCCGGGAACGGTTTCGGGTCAACGGAACGCGCATGACACGCGATTATGTGACGAAATTTATTGCCCGGCATCGCGATATAATCGAGGAACATCGCATCACCTTCTTTGAAGTCTGCACCGCGCTGGCGTTTAACTATTTTGCCGATCGCAAAGTCGATCTGGCGGTGGTCGAGGTGGGATTGGGCGGACGACTTGACGCCACCAATACGCTTGCGCCGCTTCTGTCGATTATTACCGATATTTCTTACGATCATACCAATATTCTCGGCGAGACCCTGCGCAAGATTGCCTATGAGAAGGCCGGGATTATCAAGGAAGGCACCCCGGTTCTGGCGGGCGTATTACCGCCGGAGGCAGAAAAAGAGGTTGTTCGTGTATGTCGAAACCGCAAGGCGCCACTCAGTATGATGACACCGGGAGATATTTCCATGAACGGAGTGTCGTTTCGATTCGATTTTCATCAGAACGGAATCGCCATCCCCAACCTTCGGTTTGCCCTTCCGGGCCAACACCAGATCGGTAACGCGGCGCTGGCGATCAAGGCGGTGCACATGTTGCGGGAGAACGGATTCACGGTGACGAAGCGGGCCGTTCGGTCCGGCCTGAAGAACACGATCTGGCCCGGGCGATTCGAAATCTTGAATAAAAACGGCGGCCCGACGGTTATTCTCGACGTGGGACACAATCCTGCCGGAGTCCGCGCGACGGTGGCTTGTTTTAAGCAGATGTTTCCCGGACGGCGCGCCGATGTGGTGATGGGATTCGTTCGTTACAAAAGCCTGAAAGAGATTGTCGCGACGCTCGAACCGATTACCAATCGAGTGGAAATCGCCTGTTTGAAGACTGAGCGAAGCACCGATCCGAATGAAATTGCCTCGCATTTTAAAGACCGCTCGCGAGTGACGATATCATCATCGGTCGTCTCTTCCGCTCGCAAACTGATGAAATCCGCGAATCGTGACGATATTATACTTGTCTGCGGGTCGCATTATGCAGTGGGAGAGTTCAAAGCCCGTCAGAAACGAATATTATGACGAAAAAAAAGCCTCAAAAAACGGCGTCGAAACCAAAAGCGACCGCAAAAACAACGGCCAAGGCGAAAACGCCATCGAAAGCGACGCGCCCGAAAGCATCACGTCAGGATACGATCAAAGAGTTGAAACATCAGGCCGAAAAACGCCTGGTGGAGTTGACCGAGGCCAATCGTCAGCTAAAGCGCAAAATATTCGATCTGTACACGATCTTTGAACTGAGCAGAAATTTCAATGCCGTCCTCAATTTCCAAACGCTACTGGATTCGTTTGTTCTGACCTCGCTGGGACAAATGGGAGCCGCGCGCGCGGCGCTGTTTCTTCCCACTGAGGCCAACCAGAGTGAGTTTTGCCTGGCACGGGTAAAGGGGCCGGCTCCGCTTCCCGGTCACGACGTTTCACTCAATCCGTTCAGCGAATGCGGCAAATATATCACCGCTCTCAATCGACCGGTTGATATCGGTGAATTGCGCGACAAATTCCCCATGCTTGAGGATCTTGATTTTATACGTCCATTCCACGACGGACTGGTGGTGCCGTTGGTCTTTCAGGCGACTCTGCGCGGAGTGCTGGTCATTGCCGGAAAAGAATCGGGGCAACGCTATCAGGCGGACGATATTGAATTCCTTTCGATACTGGCGAGTCAGACGGCGGTTTCAATCGAGAATGCCCGGCTGTATGAATCAGAACGGGAGGCGCTCGAAAAACTGCAGAAAACCCAGAAAATGCTGGTGCAATCGGAACGGTTGGCGGCGCTCGGGGAGTTGTCGGCCAAAATCGCTCATGAAGTCAATAATCCGCTCGGTATCATAAAAAACTATTTGCACCTGACCTCCCGGTCCATTCCCAGCAATCTATTATGATTACATGATGACTGGTGATTTCGATATCGCCATCGGTGGTATTAGTGGTTCTGCACTTGATGCATCATCATTCCTTGATGTATTCTCATCAGATAATCGTGGTGGATTTACACTAAACTGGGGCTTTGACTCTTCATTACCAGAAGTACCAGTTACTTGGGATGACGATAACGATCCTGAAACTCCAGAAATTACTAAGTATTTCTCATATGATGCAATTGCAACTGCATTAAATGGTAAAGCAACAATCCTTAATGGAGATGATGTTCCACCAGTTCTTGATGAAGGCATCTATGCAACTTGGGATGCAGTTCAAGACGAAATG
>CAZVNK010000441.1:0-2662 GCA_964628115.1 uncultured Ignavibacteriaceae bacterium
TCTGCAAATCCTTGAGGCCATCCTCATACTGCCCAAACAGGACTTGAAATCTGCCGAGCGAAAATCGGATATCGGTCCCCGCCTGTGTGTTTTCGTTAACCAAAATCGCCAGGAAGCGAATAATCTCGGCGGTATCCTGCTGACACACTGCCGTAAACTGACTGTCTAAAATATCCGTCAACGACCACATCTCTTCAGGAAGCATACCCCGAAACGCCGACATCTTGGTATCGAACATCTGACGGGCTTGCGGCTCACTGGCAGGATCGATATCAACCATTAAAAAGGGATAACCGAAACCCTGAAGCGGGGTTGACCATCGGTAACACAACTCGCCATAATACAGAGCACTGTCGGGCATTTCAAACAATTCAAACCACCGTGCCAATTCATAATATTGACCGGACACCTGCAAACTGTCATTGACAAATATGGTTTGTTCCAGGACCTTGTGCTCCATTTCCTGAGCATGCCGGAACTTCCCCCGCCAAACATCCAGATTGGCAAGATTATTGTAATATTCCAACATGCGATATGGATCGTCACTGTGATATTCCTTGATCATCTCATTGTACCGAAGACTCATATCGAAATCACCCTTCATAATGCCGATCCGCGTAATCATGTCCAGCGCGCTGATATTATCGGGCCGGCGCTCCAGCAATTCCTCGGCCATGCCCAGGGCGTCATCGAGCCGCGACAGCCTGCGATACATAACCATCAACGTGATATAGGGATTGAGTGACTCCGGATAATATTGCCGGAGTAATTGCGCGTGTTCGATGGCTTTCTGATAATTATCATGGCGAGCGTAAAGATCCGAATAAAAATAATGCGCGAGATGAAATTTGGGATCGAGCATGAGAACCGTATCAAGTTGGGCCATTGCGGCATCGGTCTGCCGGGCAAACACGTCCAGAAAAAGAGCGTAAAAAGAACGGGCTTCCTTGTCCTCCGGGTAGTTTCTGACATACGCCTTGGTTTTGGTGAAAGCGTCATCGTAATTTCTCTTCAACCAGATATCGACATAGATATCAAGCAAACTGCGTTCTTTGACCGGAAGTTTGTTCTCGTATTTTTTGGCGGCCGTGAAATACGGCGCCGCCTGTTGGGCCCGGTTTTGGAAGCTGTACGCCATCCCGATACGCATGTACGGCAGGGCGAAGGTCGAATCGATTTCGATCGCCTTCTCGAAATGCATGATTGCGTCTTCCAAAAGATGAACGTTGAATTTCTCCATCCCCAGAATGTACTGTTTGTAGGCATCAGGGGACGACGAGGTGATAGCCGCCACGTCCGTGTTGTTTTGCATGACATCACGTATGTTCAGCGAGAGCGCGATTTTCTGTGTCAGGCTGTCGACCAGCTCAAAGGGGTTTTCACCGATCACTTTTTCACCGAGAAGAATCTTGCCGGTTTCCACGTCCTCCATCCGGGCGTCGATACGGATTTTATCGCCGAATTTGATAAAGGAACCGGAAAGGATTTTCGATGCGCCCAGTGATTTCGCCGCCTTGACACAGGCCTGATAACCGGGCAAATCGGTTGCATGTTCGGGGGTATCCTCGAGACAGTCCAAAACCCGTGAGCGACTGATAAGATTTACCTGCCCACCTTGTGAAAGATCGGTTAACAGAATTTCCGGCAAACCGGTCGTTAACCAGTTTAACGTCGTGTCACCGGTTTTGTTTTCGAATCCCAGAATCGCCAGCGCGTTTTCCTTGACATGAAGAACCTGTCCCCCATCGGCATCATCGGAACCAAGCATCGAGACGATTATCACTGCCGCAACGACCAGGACAATAGCCGCACCCGCTATTGACACCAGCATGCGCGGGCTTCTTTTACCACTCGATGTCGTTACCGCATTCATCTCGCCGGTAACGATCGAACCCGAGTCCGAAATGCCGCTGTCGAACTGCCTTCGAAGACTGCGCAGATCAACCACCAGATCGCGGGTGTCCTGATAGCGATCATTGGGATCCTTTTGCAGACACTTCTCGATGATACGATCGAGTTCAGCGGGAATCGTCTCGTTTTTCTGACGCACCGGGACATGACGGCTTTCCAGAATCTTGGCGAGCGTGGAGACCCGGTCGCTACCGTCGAACGGGAATTCTGCGGTGAACATTTTGTACAGTAATATCCCGAACGAAAAAATATCCGAGCGCGAATCGACCGCTTCACCGCGAGCCTGTTCGGGCGACATGTAGGTGACCGTCCCGAGGATTTTCCCCTCCTGGGTCAACTCCTGGGACATGGTATTCGTGTCATCACCCGATCCCCCCGATATCACCGGCCCGATCGGCTTGGCCAAACCGAAATCAAGAATTTTCGGCTCGTCGTTTTCATCGATCATAATATTGTCGGTTTTAATATCGCGATGCACGATATTCAATTTATGCGCCGAGGCCAGCCCCGAAGCAATCTTCTGACTGATGCGTAAAAGGTCTTTGACCGCCGACGTGCGGTTGACCAGATAATCGCTGAGCGATTCCCCTTCGATGTATTCCATAACGATAAAGCTGAATTCCCGACCGGTATCGGTATCGGTCGCGCTGTCGATATCATAAATGGCCATGACATTGGCATGGGTGATTTTGGCCGCGGTGCGAGCTTCGCGGGTAAATCGCTCCTGTCGTTCCTTGTTGTCGAAAAATTC
>CAZVNK010000442.1:0-2652 GCA_964628115.1 uncultured Ignavibacteriaceae bacterium
CCACATGTGCGACCAGATATCGTCATTACTCATGGTGAATTCCGCGCCGGGGCCGGTATGCACCATAATGACAGCATCGACGAAACCGTCGCCGTCGTTGTCGTACTGCGAGAAATCCACCTGCGGATCGATTACGGCCACGACGTCCTCGCACAATTTCTGGCTGTTGTTCGGATAGGCGCCGGTGCCGTTATTGGAATTGCAATAGTAATCGTATGTTTGCGGCGCGGTGATCCAGCCGAGCGCCGAAGGCAGATTGACTGAAACCACGTCGAAGTTGTCGTATGATACCTCGCGATAGTAGTTGCGCAGGGACCCCTGCTGATTGACAAACAGCAGGCTGTCGAATTCGTCCGCCGAAACGGAATTGGCCTGATCGGAGAATTCGATCAATATCGCCAGTGCGCGAAATTCACCGCTGTAGGCGGCGCTGTGAGCGGTCAGCGACGACGTCTGCACCTGTCGTTGATTCTGCATGAACTCCGGACGGTGTTGCAGGTAATATGGCGCGGTATTGTCGCTTGCTTTCAGGGCCGTGTAGGTTTCGGGATGCGGCGGCATGGCATACGCCGTGGCGCACCAGATCATCAGGAGCACCAGACCGCCGACAAGCGATCCATAAGCACCCCAGCGGCGCCTCCGGATGCGTCGGACTCCGGTTATCTCGTTGCGAATCGTAATAGCTTCACCCATGTTCTCCCCCTGGGTTAAATGTTATCACGATAGATCAAGGCAATCCGGATGCCGGGTGGGGAATTGTCTGTAAGATGTTGTTAGGTAGGGGGATGTGTGAGGCGCTATGGGCGGGCGCCCATAGTGTAATTATGGGAATCACACCATACCGTATGGTGCATTCGGAAGTCGGTTGTCGGGAGTGAAAAACAAAAGGGCGGGAGAATTCCCGCCCTTGATAGGTTTGCCGTGAACGATGGGTGCTTTACAAACGGATCCCCGCCGAAAACGCGAAATGCAGGCCCTTGGACTCGGAGAAATTGAACGTGCTATGATTGGAGACCGCGAAGTCCATGTAGACCAGGCCGAAATCGAAACCCGACCCGCCCGAGAGCGCGGAGGCCTTGCCGCCACCCGCCGCATATCCCGCCCGAAGCGGCATGAAGGGGATCAGATGGTATTCCGCACCGACCGCGATACGCGGCTTGGAGGACGTTCCCGCGCCGAGACGGAAACCCTGTTCCCAGTCGATCGCCCAGAGCAAAGAGCCGCTGGTGTTGGCGATGCCCAGCCGCATGACGGTCGGAAGGGAGGAGGTGAAATCGTCGATATCGCGGGTATAGTCTTCGGAGACGACGACCGAATCGTCATCCATGTTGTCGGTGGTGGTGGTGTCGAATTGAAAATAATAGCCGTGTTCCTCAGTTTCATTATTCCAGGTGATATGGCTGAAGACGTTCGAGAAGGTGACGCCGAGGGTGTAACTGTCGGATAATTTCAGCGCCGCGCCGAGGTCGAGGCCGTAACCGGTACCGCCGGTGGCGGTCCTGATGTTGATATTGCCTTCACCTTCGAAACCGGTAATCAGCGTGGTTGCGCCGCCTGAAATGTCAGTGACTTCTTCATAGGCGATACCCCGGATATACTTGGCGGTGGCTCCGACGGAAAGCTGACGGCTTCCCAGTTTCAGCAGAGACATGCCGTATGACACGCCGCCGGTGGCGTAAGCGATGGCTTCGCTGTACATTCCGTCCAGCGAAAACGTCTCGTTGAATCCGTTGCCGTTGAGAATCAGCCGCATCGCGTCCTTGCCCAGATTCGATTCGGTCGCCGCCAGGCCGTTGAAGGTCAGGGCGATATTGCCGAACGACAGCGACATCGCGGTGGCTTCGGCATCGGCCGAGATTTTCAATCCTTCCACCGGAATCTTGTTGAGAATGGTCGCCTTGTCGTCGGTGGTCAAAATCGCGCCGGTATAGTCATTGTAATCATTGAGTGTGAAGCTGTTGTTGCTGATTCTGGCACCGGCGCCGATGATTTCCATGCCGTTCTGGCGATAGCCGTCCAGCCCGAGATTGGCCGGATTATACAGCCCGGCATAGACGCCTTTGGCCAGACCGGTGTATGCGCCGCCCATCGCCACCGCGCGGGCCGACGAGAGACCGTAGGCATGCGCGTCGCCGCCGACGGCCAGTATCAGCAGAATCGCGCCGATTGCGACAAACGTCGTAGTCAGCGACCGATTCCGAAGTCTTGCTTTCATATTGCTACTGGTATTCATGGCATGCCTCTTTCTTAAAATTCACCGTCAAAGATATATTCCACGCTAATGACTCCCTGTGCGACGATATAGTCGGCGCCGGATATTTTCACCGTCTGACCGCCGGAACCGTTGAGAGTGATCACCTGGGTTGAATACAGAATCGGGTTTTCCAGGACTTTTATTTCGATGCTGTCGAGAACCACGATGTTTTCCGTGGTGGTCGCTTCGGTAACGACACCGTCGAGTCCCGCAACACCGGCATCGACCGTAATCGGCCCGATGATGACTTCGGGATCGGAATAGATTGGAGCGATGTTTATATTATGAGAGCTGGAATCCCGAGAAACGCAAACAACAATGACTTAATTTTTATTGGTAAATGCGTGAACTATGCGACTGCAATTGCTAACCAAGCAAAAGGTCCTTATCACGTAGAA
>CAZVNK010000443.1:0-2615 GCA_964628115.1 uncultured Ignavibacteriaceae bacterium
GGCAAGTGGATCGACAAGACGGTCCGGGAAACGCTGGAACATATTATCAAGTCCGAATTCGAACGCCTGCCGTACACCGAGGCGGTGAAGATTCTGGAAAAGTCCGGGCAAAAATTCGAATTCCCGGTGGGATGGGGAATCGATTTGCAATCCGAACATGAACGGTATCTGACCGAGAAAGTTTTCAAACGCCCGGTGATCGTGTACGATTATCCGAAGAAGATCAAGGCTTTTTACATGCGGGTCAATGACGATGAGAAAACGGTCGGCGCGATGGACGTGTTGGTGCCGAAAGTCGGCGAGATTATCGGCGGCTCGCAACGTGAAGAACGACTCGACGTGCTGAAAGCGCACATGGAGGATAAAGGCATCCCGCTGGAACCGTACGGCTGGTATTTCGATCTTCGCAAGTATGGCTCCGCGCCTCATTCGGGATTCGGGTTGGGATTCGACCGGACCTTGATGTATATCAGCGGCATGACCAATATCAGAGACGTCCAGCCATTCCCGCGTGTCCCCCGCTGGGCGAAGTTTTGAGAGTTTTTCATGCATGCCGGTGATATTTCGTATTCGCCGGCATGCCTATTTCTTCTTTGACATTTCCGCATTCTTCTGTCTATACTGTTACAATCATTCGCTCTCAGAAAGGTGAGAATATGAAAACAGGGAAATGGTTTTTTATGATGGCCGTGGTGGTCGGGATTGTACTTATGATCGCGTGCGGAGAAAAGAAAAGCGAATTGCCCGGCAAAATCGACGAGCAGGCCCTGCTTGTCGATGCGATTTTGATTCAGCAGGCGGCGGATAGCGCCATCGCGTGGTACTCATCGGAACTTAAAGCCGCTTTGCAGTCTGCGATGAAAGAGGGTGGCCCGGTAAATGCGATCGGCGTTTGCAATGAAATCGCTCCGGAAATCGCCGCTGAACATTCGGTCGAGGGGTGGTATTTGGAACGGGTGACCGATAAAAGCCGCAATGCCAACAATCAGGTCGATAGTACACAGGCTGAAATCATGAAGCAATTCGCTATGGCCGATTCCGCGCCTATGTATATCGGCAAGTGGGAACTGGTCGGATCCGATACGGTGTATCACTATTACCGTCCGATTCGAGTCGGCGAGTTGTGTTTGAATTGCCACGGCGGCAAAGAACAACTTGCGCCCGAAGTCGAACAGAAAATCGCGGAGTTGTATCCCGATGACATGGCGACCGGATATCAGGCGGGCGATCTGCGGGGGATAGTCGCAGTCGATGTCACCTGGCCTAAGGGCAAAGCGCATGCCGAGGCGCTGGTTGCGGGGAAGTAATCGCAATCGGCGGGCATAAATCATCTTGACATTCGGCAATTGAGGCCTATACTGGTTGCCAGTTACCGATGTCATGCATTAGGGAAAACAAGGGGAGCCGGTGTCCGATTCTTTTCGCTCGACTCAACCGTCAGAAATAGTATCAGAATCATCCGTTGCGGGGGCATCCGATAGTCACGTAAAATCATCAAAGAAAAAAAGCGGCCTGGTATCGGTGTTGATTTCGGTGGGTATTATCATCGGCGGAATCGTCATTGTCGCGATTTTCCAGGATGAAATCAATCGTTACGGCGTGGCGTTGATGCAAAAGTACGGACGGAGACAGGTCGATATCATCCTGTTTCTTCTGACCGCGGTCAGCGCCGGCCCGTTGTGCCTTCCGATCTGGCAATACGTGCTGGTGGGAACGGCGATGGGGTATTCGGTTATTCGTCTGTCTGTCGTAATGGCGCTCGGATCGGCGGTGGGATCGCAGATCACGTATTATTGCGGCAGATATTTCGGCGAGACCAAATTCGTGAAAAAGCGTTTTCCCAATGCGAGCGAGCACCCCTGGGTGCAAGGGCGCTCGCGATTGTATGTCAGCGTGTTGTTGTTTCTGGGAACGGCGTCGCCGCTCCCGTTTGACGTGCTTTATTTTGCCTGCGGGATCAAGAGATACCCGCCGCAATTATTGTACGTGCTCACTGCAACAGCGCGGTTTGTCAGGTATCTCTATCTCGGCTACGGTTTCAGTTTCTTCAGCTCCTGGTTGTAGTATCTCCGCAGGTTAAATGTATTCTCGGTTATTCCTCAGCAGTCGGGGTGTCGGTACTCAATGGAGCTTTGAACCACACTTCCTGTTTTTCCGGCATATCGGGACGATCACCTCCGCCGGGAGGCCCGCCCATGCCGCCGCCCGGGCCGCCACCCATGCCACCGCGTCCACCTCCACCGCCGCCGGGAGGGCCACCGCCCATGCCGCCACCCATACCACCGCCACCTCCGCCGGGACGTTCGGGCATGTCGCCCATATCACCCCAAACGGCTCCGAGTCCGACAATCTGCCCCGGCTTAGTGTCAATACCGTAATAACGGGTTTGACTCTGTTGCAGGGGTATTTTGAATTCGTAGGTGTAAAACCCAAGGCAGGTGTCAAAACAGGCTGACGGACCTTCGGAGCCGTCGAGAGGTATGTTTTTTTCAACGAGAAAATCTTTGATGGAGCAGGTGAATTCAGACATGGAAGACTCACCCTGCGGTTGATTCTGTTCGGGTCGTTGGGGACGATCCTGCAGATCGTTTTGCGGACGTTGTCGGTTCTGATCC
>CAZVNK010000444.1:0-2607 GCA_964628115.1 uncultured Ignavibacteriaceae bacterium
CCGCCGCGTCCCATGCCGCGACCGCCGCCCTGTCCGCGACCGCCTCCCTGACCGCCGCCACTGCCTTGTCCGCCTCCCATGCCACCGCCGCCTCCGCGGCCTCCTCCGGGATATGCCATGTTATATACCTTTCTCCTGACTTTCCAGTTTTGCGATGCGCTTATGGATATTTTCCAGCGCGTCGCCGAAATATTTGGCCTGTTCTTTCAGATAGTCGAGTTCGTTTTGCGCAATCGGTTGCGGTTGGGCGTACCCCGGATCGGCATAGGCGGGATTCGGCAGGGCCTGCCGGCCCATTCCCATACCCCGACCACGGCCGAAACCGCGTCCAAAACCCATTCCAAAACCACGGCCAAAGCCTCGTCCAAAACCCCCCTGTCCGAAATTCCTTCCCCAAACGGGATTCATGTAACCAGGCATATTATAGCCCGCGCAATATCCAGCGCCCCGACCGGTTACTGGTCCGGCACCCATCGGTCCGGTTCGATCTCCACCCGGCATAACGTTCTCCTTTCTATGCTATGTACTTTGTCTGTCTTATGATAAAATCCTACATCCAATGTCCCGCGACATTGGCGCCGTCGGATATTTTCAGTTTCTCGTCCATGGCCAGTTTCACGGCTTCGGCGACTGTTCCTTCGGCCCAAAGCGCCGTTTTGACACCGGCGGCCGAAAGCGTCGCATAGGCTTTGGGACCCAGATTGCCGGATATCACCAGCTCGACCTGCTGACGGACCACGTTCTGTGCGGCCTGAATCCCCGCCCCCTGGGCGGCGTTGAGATTTTGCTCGTTGGACATCGCCGCGAAATTGCCGGATTCGGTATCGTAGATGATAAAATACGGTGCCCGGCCAAACCTCGGATCGACCTGACTGGTCAACGTCTCTCCCTGCGATGAGATGGCTATTTTCATGATTCCTCCAGATAAAATCTTCCGTGTCCGATACTATGATGCCGCCCGCATCCCCGTCCGCGACGGCGACCACCTCGACCACACCCCGGAAGATAAAAATCCTGATTTTGTAAATTTCCATTAATGAACGCCGCGATGATGTCTTCGACCTGCCCCTTGACCCAGGGCATAATGGTCAGACCGGAAGCGGTCAGCATCATCTGCAAACGGTGAGAGATCGCTCCGCAGATAAGCCGGTCGATTCCCTGGTTGACGATAAACCGAACTTTTTGCACCGGGTGCAGTTGCGGGATATCGATCAGGACTTTCGAGTCGACTGCGCCGTTATTAATTTCGACCACCATAAGGCGGCCGGCGCTGTCCATGACCGGTGATACCCGGTCGTTCCATATCGGAATTGCAATCTTCATAACTAATGATAAGATGAAGCATAAAGAATGCCAAACTATGGTTATAAATATGAATTGTCTTGTATGTTGTTGTTATACAATTAGATAATAATTACTGACAGGCGCGAATGATTTCGTTTTTTGTAAATATTGTTGCAGATATGCAATCTATTGTTGGTTTGGTGTTGCGTTTGTGCAATACTATTCGGGAATTGTAATGCCCAGCTTTTTAATCTTGCGCCAGAGGGTGGTTTTGTGCATTCCCATCGCTTCGGCAGTTTTTTGACGATTCCAGCCGTTTTTTCGAAGGACTTCCGTGATATACGCCGCCTCGATATCCTCCAGCGAATTGCCGCTGACCATCTCGGATGCGGTTTTATCCGGTTGCAGATTATCGGGAAACGCGGTGGCCTGAATAATCGCGCCGCGCGTCATGACAAAGGCGCGCTCGATAATGTTTTCCAGTTCGCGGATATTGCCGGGGAAATCGTGATTCATCAGAATCGCCAGCGCATCCGGCGCGATGCCGGTGATGAGTTTGTTTTTCAGTCGATTGAATCGGTCGATAAAGTGATCGACCAAAAGGGGGATATCCTCCTTGCGTTCCCGCAGTGGCGGAAGCGTGATTCGGATAACATTGATCCGGTAGTATAAATCCTCACGGAATTTTCCGTCTTTGACCAGTTTTTCAAGATTCTGGTTGGTGGCGGCAATGACGCGGACGTCGGCCGTCGCCGACTCGGTCGCGCCGAGCGGTTCATACACGCGTTCCTGCAGAACCCGCAACAACCGCACCTGCAGAGCCGGTGAAACCTCGGCGATTTCATCGAGAAAAATCGTGCCTCCTTCCGCCAGCGCGAATCGTCCCGGTTTGTCTGCGCGCGCATCGGTGAATGCGCCCGCTTTGTAGCCGAACAATTCGGATTCCAATAAAGTATCCGGAAGCGCGCCGCAGTTGACCGCGACAATCGGGCGATCTTTTCGCAGTGAGAGACTATGCAGTGCCCGCGCGATCAATTCCTTGCCGGTGCCGCTTTCGCCGTCGATCAACACGGTGCTGTTGGATTCGGCGATTTCGGGGAGAATATCGAAAATACGAAGCATTTCGCGGTTTTTGCTGATGATATCGTAAAACGAGTATTTTTTTTCCAGTTCGCGGCGCAATTCCTCGATGGCGCTGGAATCGCGGAAGGTCTCGACGCCGCCGATAACCTCGCCGTTGCCATCTTTGAGCACCGCCGCTGAAATCGTGATCGGAATCCGCCTGCCGTCGGCGTCGATAATATATATTGCCTTGTCGACCAC
>CAZVNK010000445.1:0-2601 GCA_964628115.1 uncultured Ignavibacteriaceae bacterium
GTACGAGGTGCCGGAATCGCTGACCATCATGAAGGCCATCGAATACGCCGGGTACAAATATATTCGCGGATGCGGCTGTCGCGGCGGCGTCTGCGGCGCCTGCAGTACGGTGTATCGCAAACCGGGTGACTACAAGATTTACACCGGCCTGGCCTGCCAGACGGTGGTCGAGCCGGAAATGTATCTGACGCAACTGCCGTTTTATCCGGCCCTGCGCAGTACCTATGAATTCTCCGAACTGGAAGGCAAACCGGAAGAAATCTTCGAACTGTATCCGGAGCTGTTCCGCTGTGTCGCCTGCAACGCCTGCACCAAAGTGTGCCCGATGGACGTCGAGGTGCTGGATTATGTCTCGGCGCTCAAACGCGGCGATATCAAGGCGGCGGCGGAAATCTCCTTCGACTGCATCCAGTGCGGCCTCTGTGCCAGCCGATGCTTCGCCGAAATGCCGCAGTACCATATCGCTCAGTTGGCGCGGCGACTCAACGGAGCGTATTTGACCCCGCGCGCCGAGCATCTCAAAACGATGGTCGCGAATATCGAGGCCGGGCGCTTTACCGAGGGGCTGAATGAACTGAAGGCGATGGATACCGATTCGCTCAAGAAAACATACCAGGAACGCGAGCTGGAACCGGCCACCGCCGGTGACGACTGGACGCCCAAAGATTCCCGGTATCTCTAAACAGGATCGAACAAGAGGTTTGTTATGCCATATCCAGAGGAATTAAAACAACTCATCAAAACCGTCGAAAGCACCCGCGCCGAACGAGTGGAACGAAAAAAGAAAAACGAAGAGGTCCCGTTCTTAAGTCTCGATGAACGCACGGAGATGCTGCAATATCATCCCGACGTCAAGGAAGAGGGTCGCCGCGAACTGATGGTCGGCCCCAGCAAGGGATACCGGATCGCCCACGAAATGGCCGATCTGCTCGAAGCCCGCAGTCGTGTCGATCCGTCTAAAATCAACCTGTCGAAAATCGACTATGAAACCGACGTGCTGGTTATCGGCGGCGGCGGGGCCGGAACGGCCGCCGCGCTGTACGCCAAACAGAACGGCGCCAAAGTCATTATCGCCACCAAGCTTCGGCACGGCGACGCCAATACCATGATGGCCGAGGGCGGAATCCAGGCCGCGACCAAGGGGCACAAGGATTCGCCGTATTTTCACTATCTCGACGTGATGGGCGGCGGGCATTTCAAAAATGTCCCGGAACTGGTCGAAACGCTGGTCAACAAGGCTCCCGATGCGATCAAGTGGCTGGAGTCGCTGGGATGCGGGTTCTCGAAAGACACCGACGGCACCATGCGCACCATTCACGGCGGCGGCACCTCGCGCAAGCGAATGCACTACGCGGCCGATATCACCGGCGCGGAAATCATGCGCACGATTCGCGATGAAGCCCGCAATTATCCCGATGATATCCACGTGATCGAATTCTCCCCCGCGGTCGAGTTGATTCTCAACGACAAGGGTCATTGCGCGGGCGCGGTGCGGTACAAGCTCGAAACCGAAGAATATATTATCGTCAAGGCCAAAGCGGTCGTGATGGCGACCGGCGGATGCGGACGACTGCACATTCAGGGATTCATGACCACCAACCATTACGGCGCCACCGCCGACGGCATTGTCATGGGCTATCGCGCCGGAGTCGGTATCTGTTTCCTGCATACCGTGCAGTACCACCCGACCGGTATCGTCTTCCCGGAACAGGCCGAGGGTATTCTGATTACCGAGAAATTCCGAGGCTCCGGGGCGAATCTGGTCAATATCGACGGACAGCAATTCGTTAACGAACGCGAACCGCGCGACGTGGAAGCATCGTCCATCATCAAAGAATGCGTTGTCAACGGCAAGGGCATTCCGACGCCGACCGGCAAGCTCGGAATCTGGCTGGATTCCCCGATGATCGACTCCCTTCAGGGCGAAGGTACGGTCGAACGTGAGTTCCCCGGCAAATTCATCTTGTACAAACGATTCGGAATCGACATCTCCAAGGAACCGATGCTGATCTACCCGACTTTGCACTATCAAAACGGCGGGCTGGATTTCAAAGACACCGGAGAAACTTCGGTGCCCGGACTGTTTGTCGGCGGCGAAGTCGGCGGCGGCATTCACGGCGAAAACCGCCTGATGGGCAACTCGCTTTTGGATATCATGGTCTATGGCCGAATCGCGGGCGCGTCCGCGGCAACGTATGTCAAAGACAAGGCCGAGGACGGCGCATTGACGCTGGATCATGTCGTCAAATACAACAAAGAAGCCGACGAGGCAGACGTTCCCGAGGACCGGGTGGCTCCGATGATTCTTCCGGACTATACCGATCCGCGCATCCGCGAGCGGCAGTTGACCGCGCACTACGTGGGAACCCTGCGTTGATCGCCCGGCATATGAAGAATAAACCGCCGCAGAATATTGCGGCGGTTTTTTATTGGCTTTTATGCTTCCGGTATGTAATCTTGAAAGTAACCGATAAAAACGAAACTAAACATGATACAACTTGATATCCCCGGTCTCGGACTGATTGAACTGAAATACCTGGTGTGCGATTATTCCGGCACGCTGTCGGTCGACGGTGTTCTGGCGCCCGGTATCGAACGGTA
>CAZVNK010000446.1:0-2596 GCA_964628115.1 uncultured Ignavibacteriaceae bacterium
AGCGCCGTATTACCGCCTGTTGGTTTTTATATCGTCACAGGCGGGCGCGAACTTTTGTCCAACCATCGGTTATCAGAAAGCATTCATCCATACCGGCCAGCATTCGCTCGAATCTCGCCCAGGTGACTGTGAAGGATAGTCGGTCTTTCGGCACGCAAGGCCGGGCGGAGATGTCGAACATTCCCAGGACCGCCCGATGCGTATTCGCGATCGATTCTCGATATGGGGAATATACAATCGTGGCGCATCCGGCGCCGAATGGAGTAATGACAACGTCGGGGGAGGCGTCATCAAAGCCGGCCAGGGTAAACAACCCGGAAATGGTATCGGGATTGGCAAAAAACACCACCGCCATCGGTTCATCGTTTTCGTCCAGTTTGTCCCACCGTTTGAACACAAGATACTTACCCGGTGCGGCGAACGGGGGAGTGTTGACATACTGCTGTTTCACCAGCTCCGGCGTTTTCCTGTAGCGCAATCCCTCCATTTGGCCGGGGATGCCGCATGACAGGAATGCCTCGAAATCCTCGCCGGTTTCCTGAGCATATCCCGTAGACCGCAATGCGCCGTGGCAACCGATCGTATCGGCGCTGAACGCCAGCGAGACGCCATTGCGCACTTTTGCGAGATCACAGATCAGGCAATGCCAGTCATCGGATTGTTTCGCGGGTTTTATCCCGGCGGTATCATCGCAATAATACCAGGCAATCGGCAATTCCTGATTGGGGAAATAGTTGCTCCACGCATCAAGAAATCGGTCGATGACACTCTTATCCATTGTTACTCCGATTTACATGAACCATTTTTTTGAATGATGAACGACCTTGCCGAATTCTCTCATGAAGGTCATGTCTTCTTCATGAAGGGGGCCGGCTTCAAGCGCGGTCAGATTCTGCTCGAACTCGATTGCATTTCGGGGGGCGGTTAAACACACCTGAACATTGGGATTGGAAAGCACGAACCGATAACACTCCGGGGCAGTGGGGATACGGCCGTTTTTCGGCCAGCTTTTCGGCCTTCGCAATAAAAAACCCCAGCGGGTGGCGGTATAACTGACAATCCCTGGCTGATGAGATTGTATGTGCGGGAATATGTCCCGCTCGGCTCCGGGATGAGCGGCATTGTAACGCATCATGAGAACGTCGATGGCACCCTCGGCGCAGAGACGGCCCGCGAAACCCCGATCATGACAGGACAATCCGATTGCCCGAACCTTGCCGGATTCTTTCATCCGGTAAAACCGCTCTCGAATTCGTTCCGGGAATTGTTTCTCTTTCATGACACCGAGATATAGAAAGGCATCGATATAGTCGGTTCCGAACTGACGCAAACGTTTTTCCAGCGTGCGTTCGAGATTGAAATGACCGACCAGAAGATTATACGCTCCTGTTATGACGACGTATTTTTCGCGATCCTTGCGCAGGACATCGCGCATGACCTTTGTCAGATTCGTGTCGAAACCATAACCGAAAAAGACATTGATCCCGGCATCGAGTGCCCGATGAACAATCTTTTTCCCCGGGCGATAGGTGGCGGACAAACCGAGTCGGCATACCGGCTTGTCTACTTTGCATAAAACATTATGTGTGAATGTGTTCATTTTCGATTGTCTTTGTCTGCTAAACGTGTCACTGATAAGGTCTTTATGTCATGGCGGTTTGTCAACTTCAATTCTTTGTCTTCGATGAAAAATGGTCGGCGGGAAAACGCCGCTTGTGTTTGTGACACGACTTTATTACCATACCATTCTGTAAAAAGACATCGGAGGGATTACCGTAGTGATCAGTCACATGGTATTCGGTTGAATCATACCAACCTGTCAGCGTGGGAGAGACCGTGATTATTGTAAAAACCAGCATTATGATAGCGTATGCCCTGATGATTATCATCATCGGGCTTTTGGGCATGCGCAAAACCAAATCGTTTTCCGATTATTTTCTCGGCGGCGGCAATATCGGACCGTGGATGACCGCCTTTACCTACGGCACCGCGTATTTCTCGGCGGTGCTGTTTATCGGATTCGCCGGCAAGGTTGGGTGGGGATTCGGCTATTCCGGTTTATGGATTGCGGTCGGAAACGCCCTGCTCGGCGTGTTGGGTGTATGGTGGCTATTGGGACCGAGAATCAAAGCCATGTCGGTGGAGTACAAAGTGCACACCATGGCGGAATATTTCGATGTCCGCTACGACAGTAAGTTTCTCAAGCTGTTCGCGGCTCTGGCGATTTTCGTTTTTTTCGTGCCGTATTCGGCGGCGGTTTTCATGGGGCTGTCTTACCTGTTTCAGGCCACGTTTGGCATGGATTACACACTGGCCTTGATATTCATGGGAGGTTTTACGGCCATTTATCTGGTGCTTGGGGGATATCGGTCCATGACCATGATCGACGTGGTTTTCGGAATAATCATGACGGTCGGCGTGCTGATTTTATTCGGCAGTACTCTCAAGGCGGCAAACGGATTGAGTAATATTACCGATACGCTGTCGGCGATCAATCCCAAACTTACCGAGGCGATCGGTCCTCCCGGATGGTGGCCGCTGTTTTCACTGGTGTTTTTAACCAGTGTCGCCCCGTTTGCCATGCCGCAATTGATTC
>CAZVNK010000447.1:0-2596 GCA_964628115.1 uncultured Ignavibacteriaceae bacterium
TACCCGGTTATGCTATCCTTATATAATCAAAAGCCTTAGAATATACGCAAAATCAAATGGCTGTCAAGACTTTTTCAATTATTTTCCCCTCGTTGTAAGCAAATCGGCAACTCTTTCGCTCATTTTAGGCTATATCATTGAAACAAAACCGATAAGATCGCCGAAAGTGCCCCATTTTTTATTTTTTCACGCGGGCCAATTGCAGTTTGCAACAGGAATCGAAACTTCTTCCCTTTGAACAAACGCCGCAGGATGCCATTCGCAATCGCTTCCGACGCGGGTATTCCCGGCCGCACACCGGGCAGACATACAGGTATTTATACGATCCTCTCAAATCGGGATGGGCCTTCGCTTTGAGTGACACGCCCAGTTTGGCCGCGAGAGCCTTGAATCCCCGGTCATGATTGGGGTAAATGACATGAATCATTTCATGTTTGAGCGTATCGGCAAGATCATCGGGAAAAATCGTATGGTATTTCCTTCCGATTTTAATCTCGCGGGTCGACGGCATAAATGATCCGGCAATCAGCATGCGATTTGAATAACTGATCTTGACTGCCGGCAGGCGGCCATTGAAACACTCCTCATTGAAAGCATCATACATACGATACAACTGTGCCAGTGGCGGCAGAGACCGGCCGGTATTCTCCGCCACGATATCACGCCTGATCGGAATCCGTTCGACGGCGGTTTCGGCCGTCGCGGCTTCAAACAGGTCATAATGAATATCGCGAAGTGCGAGATATTGTCGTTTGTTCGTTCTCATAGCGGTATTGTAACCGCATACATAGAATACGACCGCGCAAAAAACAATCATTTTTTAAAGATAACAAAAAGATACCGGGATTATTCGGCCGTTGCGGGCTGATTTGCGATTGCGGCGTTCGACAGATTCAACTCGGCGCGTACCGCCCGCCCCAGTGACTGTTGCGTAAACGGTTTGCGAACAAAGGATCCCGCCCCGAGGGCCTGTGTTTCACTGACCCGATCATCGGCAGTATGCCCGCTGACAATGATCGCCTTTTGATCCGGGATGAGATCGCGAATACTGCGATAGATATCCAATCCGTCGGGGCCGTCTTCAAACACCATGTCCAGCACGATCAGATCAAACACTTCCCTGCGAAGTATTTCCAGCGCCTCCGAACCATCGGCGGCTTCATATATAGGATAGCCGAGATTTCCGAGAAGATGTCCGGCCAGGGCGCGCTGGTCGGGATTATCATCGATGATGAGAATGCGTTCGGTTCCACTGATATCATTGATATCATCGACCATAGTGACATCGGGACGGTCCGGGACTTCCATAACGGGAAAGTACAAAACGAAATCGGTACCTTTTCCCGGTTCCGACAGGACATCATAGTAACCGTTGTGATCCCGGACGATGCCGTAAACGATAGCCAATCCCAGCCCGCTTCCGCTGGCGCCCATTTTCTTTTTGGAATAGTACGGTTCGAAAATTTTCTGCCGGTCGCCTTTGGAAATACCGATGCCGGTGTCTCGCACCGAAACCATCGTATATTCGCCGGGAACGATATCGGCGTATCCGCCGGGCAATCGTTCCAGATAATCGTGGCTCGTTTCGACCGTCAGCGTTCCGCCCTCCGGCATGGCGTCAACGGCATTGATGATCAAATTCATTATGACTTTGGACAAATGATGCGCCGATCCCGCCAACCCGGCCGGTTCGGAATCGAGATTGGTTTTCACGTTCACGTCGGAATGATTGGCGGTTAACTGAAGGAAGGTCGCTGAGTCGATAAAATCCTGAACGACGTCGTTGAGATTCACCGGAGAGAATTCCAGTCGTCCCCGTCGCGCCAGCGTCAATAAATCCTGTATAATGTCGGCCGCATCGCGGGCCGACTTGCCGAGTATTCCGACAATTCTTACCGCCGGGTGATCGGGCGGAAGTTTTTTCAGAATCAAATCGGGATAACCGACCAGCGGACCGAGGACGTTGTTCAAATCATGGGCGACACCGCCGGCCAGCACCGCCAGCGACTCCATGCGTTCGGCGTGTACCAGTTGTTTTTTCATTTCAAGCCGCTGGGCTTCGGCACGACGATGTTCGGTAACATCGATCCCGTACACGTTCAAATATCCGGCTCCCCGAATCGGCGTAAACAGCAGGGAGTATATCTTGCTTTGGCAGGTGATTTCCACTTCCACCGGGCCGTCCTCGTTTCTGACCCGGGCAACGTAATCCCCCCATTCCGGCAGAACCGATTTTCCGGATTCGAAACCGAAGGATTTTAGAATCTTATCGGCGGCATTATTCGCATACAAAAGAATCCCGTTTTGATCGACCCGCATCACCGGGTTGGGCTTTTCGGCCGGGAATTTGGCGAGACTTTCCACTTCCTCTTCGGCTCGCTTGCGCTCGGTGATATCGCGGGCAATACCAAGCAGACCGATTACTTTGCCGTTGTGTATATGCGGTGTCGAGATGACTTCCACGGATATATATTTACCGGATTTCAGACAGACCCGTACCTCCAGCATCGGCGCCCACTGACCATCCAATACCATTTTAAAACGGTCCTGCATTATTTCAAGATCATCCGGGTGAATCATCGGTTCGCTGGATTTA
>CAZVNK010000448.1:0-2581 GCA_964628115.1 uncultured Ignavibacteriaceae bacterium
CGATCACCGCCAGCAGGATGATGCTGATCGCGGTTTTCCAGTTCCGGTCGCGCAATACGATGCCCGAAACGATCAACAGCACGCCGCCCACGATCATCCCGATCGTGAACTGCCAGAAGCCGAGAATGATCATCGACATCGAACCAAGTCCCACCAGTATCAGCCAGTTGATATGCCGCCACAGCAGGAAAACCACTCCCAGTAATCCCAGCGCCGATAATCCCAGAAACGCGCCGTAGCCGCTGAAGATTTCACCGATACCGTACAGCACTATCGGTCCCAAACAGTACATCGCGGTCATGAACCAGTTCTCGTCTCGTTTGGCGTCACCGGCAACGAACCGGCGATACAGTGCGTACAGTCCCCATACTGCCAGGCCGATAAATCCCAGCCAGCCGATCGGCAGTCTTTGTAAATTTTGCGCGAATGCCGAACCGCTACCCGTGAGATTCACCGCCACGGCGTCGACCACCGTAAAAAAGAACGGGAAAAGCGTGATCACATACAAACCCAGCGCAATCTTGACCGGAGCCGCGAATTGCTGGCGATAAACACAGTGAAACAGGAAAACGACAAAGGCGATGATAAATGTCAGATAATACGGTATCTCGCCGGGACGCGACGACAAGAGAAGGATTAAAAACAATTCCACGACAAAATACAGCGAGAGAATCCCCCACTCACGGATTCCCGCCTCACGCTTAAGGATGAAATACAGTCCCAGAATCGGCACTACCACGAACAGCGTCAGGTGTATCCCCACGCCCAGAATCCCGAGATACAACGCCAACAGCATGAACTTGCTCCCGGCCGTGGTTTCCCGCACGTCGTAGTACTTCAGCGTCAGCCAGTAAATCGCCATCATCACCAGCATCGCCGGCGCATACACCTCGGCCTCGACGGCATTGCCCCAGTTGGTGTCGGAAAACGCCATAAACAGCGCACCGGTGAATCCCCCGACGTATGCGATGATTCGATTATACATACTGTGACGATCGTCAAACCAAAACCGTATCAGCCGCACCGTCACCAGATAGGTGAACGTCGCGGCCACGGCGGATGAAATAACCGACAGCAAATTGATTCGCACCGCGATATCCGCCACAATCGGCAAAACCGTGAAAATGCGGCCGATCAGAATATACAACGGCGATCCGGGCGGATGCGGGATGCCCAGAATATACGAGCAGGCGATAAACTCTCCGCAGTCCCAGAAAGAAAACGTCGGCGCCTTGGTCAGATAGAAAACGATCGTGGTAATGAGAAAAATCCCCGCCGCCAAAACGGCATTCGGGCGATCAAACACGCGATGGTCGGCGATGTTTTTTCCGATGCTGGTCACTGGTACCTCATATCGTCGGAGTCCGCTAAATCTTTATACTAACTAAAGTTGGCAATATAAGCATTTTTTCGAATATGTCCAGACGGAAATACACCGCCTGACAATATAACGACGGTATTTCCCCGCCCGTATCAATCACAAAAAAAGGCCGGGAATATTACTACTCCCGGCCAAAAACCTCACTCCGGCAAATCACCAACCGGTCCTACGCGTCAGCTTCGTGGTCGTGCAAAACCCTATCTAGAATACCGTTGACAAACGCGGCCGATTCCAGCGTACTGTAACGCTTGGCCAGCTCAATCGCCTCGTTCACCGCCACTCGAATCGGGACTTCCGGCATGTATTCCACTTCACCGATGGCCATACGAAGGATGTTCTTATCGACTATGGCGATACGTTCCAGATTCCAGTTCGTTGCCAGTTGATCGATATGCCGGTCAATATCGACCAGGTGCTCGACCACGTTGACAAACAGCGTTCTGGCAAATGTCATCGCATTGTCGTCAAGGCTGTTCCGTTCGATAACCCGGTCGAATACCTCGACCGTGGCCTGATCCCCGATCTCGAAGGCGTACAGCGCCTTCAAGACGTATTCCCGGGCGCGATGGCGACTGCTCATATCTTGTCGATTTCGCGATAGAGATTGACCATCTCGATTCCGGCCATCGCGGCATCCCAGCCCTTGTTGCCCGCTTTGGTCCCGGCCCGCTCGATGGCCTGATCCAGCGTATCCGCCGTGATTACGCCGTAGATCACCGGGCGTCCCGATTCCATTGCCGCCTTGGCGATCCCCTTGGTGGCCTCCGCCGCGATATAGTCGAAATGAGGCGTATCGCCCCTGATCACCGTGCCCAGGCAGAGCACCGCGTCGTATTTTTTCGATTCCGCCATCTTGGCGGCGGCATACGGAATCTCGAACGATCCCGGCACACGCGCCACGGTGATATCTTTCTCGTCGGCCTTGTGCCGAAGCAGGCAGTCCACCGCGCCTTCCAGCAATTTCGAGGTCAGCAGTTCGTTGAAACGGCTGACAATGATGCCGAATTTCATTCCCGAGGCGTCAAGCGTCCCGGCTATTTCCCGATAATTCATAATTTCACCCTATATGATATTAGACAATAAATGTCCCATTTTGTCACGTTTGGTTTTGAGATATCTCGCGTTATGCTCGGTAACGTCGCCCTGAATCGGCACTCGAGCGGCTACTTTCAATCCGTGTCCTTCAAGCCCGACTATTTT
>CAZVNK010000449.1:0-2562 GCA_964628115.1 uncultured Ignavibacteriaceae bacterium
GATCGAAAGCCCGACGTTTATGTAAATTTCTTATGTCGGGTTTTTCGTATGATAAAGCGCACTCAGAACCCGATCTACCTGTCTTTATTATGAAATCGAAGATGTCAGGACCGTAAAGGTCCTTACCTACCGTTTATTTTCTCCATTTAATACAACAGAGATACGGGGCGTTTCAATGTACGCATGCTGACAAATAATGTCAGCATTCCGCGTGAAATGTCGTATATTGAATTGACAAAAATTGTCGCGTGGAACTTCGTCAATATTTATGACAAAGAATGTCGAAACACCCTCCCTCACGTTGTTCGGGAGGGAGATTTCGACCTACGCTGTCTCACGGATCTTTCATAAAAAGCGCGACGGGAATCTGTTATCATAAAAAAAGGACGGTTCGTATGTACAGACTGTGCGTAATCGCGTGCCTTCTGCTGTGTGCGTCGATCGCCGTGGCTGAGAGGGTCGAGAAAATCGTCGACGGCGACACGTTCTACCTGGCCGACGGGCGGAAAATTCGCCGGATCGGTGGCGCCGGCCGGGAGGTGGAGCAGCCCAACAAGCCGGGCGAGCACTATGCCCGTGAGTCGTCCGCCCTGCTCGAATCGCTGATTTTGGGCAAAGAGGTTCGGCTTGAACCCGGCGAGGAATTGAAAGACAGTTATGATCGACTGCTGTACTATGTTTGGGTCGATGACACCCTCTTGGTCAATCTCGAATTGATCGAACAGGGATGCGGGATGGCGTATTTGAGTTTTCCGAACAAATACGAAAAGGAGTTTTTGGACGCGGAGCATGAAGCGCGGCGCGCGGCTGTCGGACGGTGGGCGTGTCCCCGGTCGAATCCGGTATTGCCGAGTGATGAGGTGCAGGAGGGCGACTCGGTAATCGTGTACGTGGCGAAATGCGGGAAGAGGTACCATCGGGAGCATTGCGATTATTTAAGCAAAGGCAAAATTCCGATCACATTGACGCTGGCGAAGGAGTTGGGATACACGCCGTGTAGGAGGTGCAATCCGTAGTATATCGTGTCGGGTTTTTCGTGTGATAAATCCCACTCAGAACCCGACCTACAATCTTTTATTTCGCCGGTTTTGCATTCGACTCCATCGAAGGTGTGACCCCGCGGATTAACCAAACGATATCGGACTAAATCTTCCCGGCGGTGGCGAGGACGTAGTTTTCGGTGTCGAAATGTTTCTGCGCCGCCTCGGATACCTGCTCGGGGGTGACCGCGCGGATCGCGTCGATGTACGCTTCCAAATAGTTGTACCCCAGACCGAGATACTCGTACACTCCCAGATAGTACGCCTGATTGATTCGCGCCAGATTGGCCGATAAAAACGATCCCCAGATGCCGTTGACCGCATCGGCCAGCTCGTCTTCGGTCGGCGGCTCGGTTTTGAGTCGTTCGATTTCCGCGATCATTCCATCGCGGGCGCGTTCGTAATTTTCCGCGCTGGTTCCCATCGAGCAGGTCAGCCATCCGCAATGCTTGTCGAGCGTCGCGGATGCTCCGACCGAATAGGCCAGGCCCTGTTTCTCGCGAAGGTTCGCCGCCAGTCGATTCGACAGCACCGCCCCCGCCACTTTCAGCGCGGTGGCCTCGGGCGTTCCGCAGGCCGGAAGCAGCCCGCCGAGATAAATTTGCACCTGTTCTTTGTCCATCTGTTCATGCGCGGTTTTGATTCCGCGCGGGGGCCGTGGCGCGGGCGGTTCCACCGGCGTGAATCCGGTCGCCGGCATCGTTCCCAGCGTTTCCTTAATCAGGCGCAGAACGTAACTCGCGTCCTGATTGGTGCATACCGAGACGATCATGTTCTCGGGGGAGTACACCCGTCGATGATGCTCTCTGACATCATCGAGCGTGATCGCGTTCAACGAACGGTACGTACCCTCGCTGGTTCGGGCGTACGGCGTTCCGAACAGCGTTTCAAAGAATTTTTTGCGGGCGGACTTGTGCGACGATGCTCCGCGTCGTCCGATCAGTCCGAACATCTCGTTATGCACCGCGTCGTACGCCGATGAGTCGAACGTTGGGTTGGCGATCATGTCCGTGAACAGCGTGATCCCCGGTTCGGTGAACTCGTCGATGGTCTCGAATTTCATGAACGAATACTGCCGGGTGGTATACCGATCGTCATGCGATATCCAGGCGTTGTCGGTGAGGGTCACTTTCGCGCCGATGGCCGAGAGTTCGGTACTCAACTGCTCGGCGGAACGCGACGTGGTTCCCCGGGTGATCATGCGGTTGACGAAATCGGTGATACCCTCGCGTCCCTCCGGTTCGGTTGCGGAGCGGTTTTTCCCCAGCACGTTCAGCGCCATCACCCGGCTGTCGGGATTGGACTTCACGATGACCGTCAATCCGTTGCCCAGCACCTCGCGCAAATAGGTGGCGTTGTGCGTTTCGGACACGGCCAACGATGTATGCGACACGTCCGGCAGGACGAAACCATTGCCGCTGGAAAGATCGTGTTCGGGAATTTCGATTTGTTGATAGTACGCGATCACCTCCTCGACACTCGGCCCGGCCGCGAGAGCGCCGCCGCTTCCCGGTGTCACCCC
>CAZVNK010000450.1:0-2560 GCA_964628115.1 uncultured Ignavibacteriaceae bacterium
ACCGCGCGGTGCGTCGACATCGCGACCAAGGGCGCACTGGTTGAGATGATTCTGCCCGGCCTGTTGGCAATCGCGGCGCCGATTCTGGTCGGTCTCCTGCTCGGGAAAGAAGCGCTGGGCGGCTTCCTCGGCGGCGCAACGCTTGCGGGCGTATTGATGGCCCTGATGATGGCCAACGCCGGAGGCGCCTGGGACAACGCCAAGAAATTCATCGAAGCCGGTAATCTCGGCGGTAAGGGTTCCGACGCTCACAAGGCGGCGGTGGTCGGCGACACGGTCGGCGATCCCTTCAAGGACACGTCCGGTCCCTCGATGAACATTCTGATCAAGCTGATGGCGATGGTATCGCTGGTGCTTGCCCCGTTGTTCATATAGAAATATTACGAATTCAGATAAAAAGCCCGGCTGATCGGCCGGGTTTTTTTAATCCAGAAAATCCCAGGTTATCCCGTAATAATTGTATCGCCCGATAATCGTATAATCCTCGCGAAGCTGATATTTGATCGAGGGCATATCCTGAAATATGTAGAAGAAGCGGAATTTTTTGATACGAAACGACAGTTTGACGTTCACCACCGGGTCTTCCCCCAACTCGTCGCCGTTGTATCCGGTATACGGCCCGCTGTACAGCAATTCTCCGTACGCGAACAGATGCAGTTCCAGCTTCGACACGTAATAGTACAATTCGAGATCGGTGAATCCCTGGTACTCCGGGGCATACGGCGGGTCATCGTCGTCGGCGATATCGAGATACCGATAACTTCCGCCTCCCGACCAGGTAATGAACGAACCGACCTGCAGACGTTTGCGGAGCGTGGCGTTGGCGTAGGCGATATCATGGTTAACCGGGCGAAAACCGCCGGCCTCCAATCCGAGCGTGTCGAATTTTTGCCAGTCGATACCGTCGAATATTTTTCCGCCGGTCAATGACAGCGACACATCCGATCCCGGTTGCCCCAATCCGATTGTAACGTTGCCGCCGATCTGTTTCTCCGGCTTCAGTAGTGGATTGCCGATTTCGTAATAGTCGTTTACATTATTGTCATACGTCGGCGCGATCCGTCCCACCAGATCGAGTTCGTACTGACGCGGAAAACGCGTACCGTAACCGACCGACGCAGTAAAACACAACGACGGACGTCTTTTGGTATACGCCGCCATGACACTCGGAGCGGGATCGTACCCGCCCACTTTTTCGGCGCGGGCGTAAACGGTGAATGCCGATACGGTATCGCCGAGCAGTACGGTCGCATCGACCAGTCCCCGATGGCGTTTGTTGCTGACCGTATTTTTGTCGTCGAATTTTTCCTGTGTTCCGGTGGCGCGAAGTCGTACGCCGAGATTTTCCGTCTGACGGTCATGAGTAACGGTCAAACCGTTGGCAAAAATATCGAGATTGCGGGCGTATGGTTCATAAGACTGATCCAACTTGGTCTCGGAGCGTTCATGTCGAAAAGCGACCGAGGTTTTGGACGTCGTGTCATGATGCAGGGCAAGTGACGCCGACAAGTCGCGGTCGCGGCGGAAGCGATCCAGGTCAAAAGTCGAAACGTCCGCACGTGGCAGATAGGAACCGCTCCGGCGATACAACCGTCCCGAAAGATTCAGCCAGAGTCGTTCGGTCAGCGGTTGACGGAACTCACCCCACTGATGATAGGCGTCGTCATCGAGATTATTGAATGCACCGTTGGCTTTGCGATATCCCGCCGCAAAACGCATCTGCCTTCCGCGCTCGTTGCGATGTGCGAACACTCCCTTGGTATAAGCGTATCCGTACGAACCCTTGTCGACCACCAACCTCGAAACCGCCTGCGTCGTGTCCGGCGTCAACGGAAGCATCACCAATGACGAAACGGTGCCGGTTCCGCCGAACGCCATGCCCAGCGGCCCCTCGATATTGTATACCGCGTCGGCCATCGCGGTCGGGACATCGTTGAAATCGAGTCGATTGTCCGGCTCGAGTAAATGTTCGATCGGATGCAGGCTTTGTTGATCTAAAACGACGTCGATACGATCTCCGGGCAGGCCGTACGGTACAACCACGGTTCGCATCGGAGTATTTTGATAATTTACCACCAGGTTCGACGAATTGAATTTCATGAAATCGCCGGCATCATGAAAAAACGACCGTCGCGTGTCCTCGATCAGATCGTTGCGCGGCGGCAAAAATGCCGCCTGCAATGCCCGGCCGAAATCATAAGCCTCCAGCGCCGGGCCTTTGATTTTCGGCAATGTGTCGGTCGGCTGATACTCCCCGGCCACCCGTTGCCAGTAATCGTCGGGTAGTTCCGATGAATCGGTCGGGCTGATTTCTTCCATCGACGGGCCGACCGAATCGAAAGGAATTTGTTCTGCGGTTTCGATTTTGCCGCTATCTGCGGGCGGGGTCGTTTCCTGACCATACGTTGATATCGTCAATGACAGCATTAAAAGCATCGCCGTCATGATTATGCAGGAACACCGGGCGAAAATTATCATAGCGCCAATCGTTTCTCTCTCTCTTGCATAAACGCCAGCACCGGGTAAAACAACGGGAATATAATAGCATTTGAAACGATGG
>CAZVNK010000451.1:0-1412 GCA_964628115.1 uncultured Ignavibacteriaceae bacterium
CCGGTCAGCCGTTTGACCGTGGCGTCTTTGTGCTTGCGGAGTTTGTCCAGATCGATCGTGACATTGTCGGCATTGACACCGATCCTTTTGGCCTCCTCGACCGTTCGCTTCAACTCGGTGGCATACAGCAGGGTCTTGGAGGGAATACATCCCCAGTTCAAACAGACGCCGCCGACGTACTCACGTTCGACGATAGCCGTTTTCAGCCCCAACTGTGCGGCGCGAATCGCGGCGACATACCCGCCCGGTCCGGCGCCGATCACCACCACTTGATATTTTTCAGCCATATTTCAAAATCCTTTACTAAATAACCTCAACCAGCCAACTGCCGGGATCCTCGAGAAACTCGATCATCCGGCGCAGGAACTGCACGGCATAGCCGCCGTCGATGACGCGATGGTCGAACGACAGACCGAAATTGAGAATCGGTCTGATCACGATTTCCCCGTCGCGCACCACCGGCTTATCGACGATTTTATGCACGCCCAGGATCGCCACCTGCGGGTGTGCGATAATCGGGGTCGATCCCAGAGCGCCCATACCGCCGGCATTGGTAATCGAAATCGTGCCGCCGGTAATTTCATCCATCTTGAGCGTATCGGCATTGGCTTTATCGGCGAGATCGCGCATGTCTTTCGCGATCTGCAAAATCGATTTCTGTTCGCAGTGTTTAACCACGGGCACGATCAACGAATTGTCGCGCGCGACCGCCATTCCGATATTGAAATATTTTTTTACGCGAAGCTCGTCGTTTTGATGGGTGGCGTTAATCCACGGGAAATCTCTGGCCGCGAAAATGATCGCCTTGGTGATAAACGGCAGGTAGGTGATCCGCACCCCATGACGTTTTTCGATACGGTCGACATTCTTGCGCCGCCATTCCCGCAGTTCGTGCATGTCGCCCTCATCGAACGTCGTCACATGCGGAATCGTAAACGCCGATTTCACCATGTGTTCGCTGATGACTTTGCGGACGCCGGAAATCGGAATGACCTCTTCGGGTTCCTGATCGGGGAAAACGAAATCGGGGTTGATGATATCGACTTTATGACGGCTGTCGATATATTTGATCACGTCGGCCTTGGTTACTCGGCCTTCGCCGCCCGTCCCCTGCACCTTGCGCAGGTCGATAAAATGCTCTCGGGCCAGACGACGTACCACCGGGGATGATTTCACCGCCTTGATACCGCCCTCGATCGCTTCCACGTCGGCATGGATACCCATTTTCTCATGATGATCCAGCGTCCCGACGAATTCTTTCGGCGGTTCGGCCGCTTCCTGTTCCTTGAGGGCCGTCGTCTTGTCCAGCATGGCCTGCATTGCGGGTGAGATCTTGCTCGTGGTGATGTAATTGACCAACTCTTTGCGGACGGCGGCGTTTCGAGGTCCGCTCACCACGTCGTTCACAGCTG
>CAZVNK010000451.1:1422-2027 GCA_964628115.1 uncultured Ignavibacteriaceae bacterium
CTGAGTGACCTCGCCCTCGACTTCCATGACGGCGATTTCCTTGCCGATCTCGACCACCGTGTCCGGGCCGACCAGATGTTTTTTCATGACGCCGTCGTGCGGCGACGGAATTTCGACGTTGATCTTGTCGGTCATGATCTCGACCAGCGCATCATCGACCTTGACCGCGTCGCCTTCGTTTTTCAACCACTTGACAATGGTGCCTTCCACGACCGATTCGCCCAGCGGGGGTACGACAACTTTATATTCCATATATCCTCCCTTAATATGCCATCACTTTTTTCACGACCCGTCCGATTTTCTCCGCGTTGGGCAGGAAGAAATGCTCCATCGGCGGGGCAAACGGAATCGCGGGCACGTCCAGCCCGCACACCCGTGTCACCGGAGCGTCGAGATAATCGAACAACTCCTCGGCAATCGCCGCGCCGACTTCGGCCATCACGCCGCCGGTTTTGGAGCTTTCCTGCACCAGCACCACCCGCGAGGTCTTTTTCACCGACTCGAAAATGGTTTCGCGATCCCACGGCAGAATGGTCCGCATATCGACCAGTCCGCCCGACATACCGTCTTTTTCCAACTGTTCGACGGCGTCCTTCCTCCGATGC
>CAZVNK010000451.1:2037-2550 GCA_964628115.1 uncultured Ignavibacteriaceae bacterium
TACAAACGAGCTGACAGGGATTTTCCTTTTGTTTTAAAAGAACATCTCGGCATTGATAAACTCTTAAAATATGCTCCCCACTGCAGAATGCTCCCCATATCGATCAGTTCGCACGCGATACCGTCTTTTTCCAATTGTTCGACCGCTTCTTTCGTGCGATGCGCCATCAGGCCATAGGCCACGATCGTAACGTCACGGCCTTCATTTCGAATCGCCGCCTTGCCGATCGGGACGGTGAAATCCTCTTCCGGCAAATCCTCTTTGATCCATCGATAGAGCCGTTTGTGTTCGAAAAAGATCACCGGATCATCGCCCCTGATGGCGGATTTGAGCAGGCCTTTGGCGTCATAGGGCGTTGACGGCAACACCACGATCAATCCCGGTTGAGAGAAAAACCACTGCTCGTTGATTTGCGAATGATACAGCCCGCCGCCGACGTCGCCGCCACAACAGACTCGAATCGTCATCGGGCTGGTCCACTGCGCCCCGGTGCGGTACCGCATTTTTGCCATT
>CAZVNK010000452.1:0-2547 GCA_964628115.1 uncultured Ignavibacteriaceae bacterium
CCTCCTACTGCGTCATCAGCTTTCCTTCGAGTTCCTTATTTTCCAGCCGGGCGATCTCATCGTACACCTTGTCCAGTTCCATTTCTCCGGGCGTGGCATGATAAAACTTCCCTCCCGTCGCCAGCGCGATTTTCTGCAGGGTCATGTCGTCCAGCTTGGTAACGACCATCTCTCCCTGCTGATCTTTTTTGAATCCGACCCGCTTGCCCTGACGGTCGACCACCGGGATCGGTTCTCCCATCGGTGACCCGATTCCGATCGTGTAGATTTTCACGCCCTGCTTGCGAGCCTCCTCCGCCGCCGTCACCGGATCGGTATTGTGATCCTCGCCGTCGGTAAGCAACACCAGCACTTTGTGTTTTCGCTCGTGTCGTTCGAACGCCTCGGTCGCCTTTCGAATCGCCGAACCGATTGCGGTCCCCTGCTGGGGAATAAGTCCAACGTCGATCACGTCGAGAAACATTTCCGCCGCCGAATAGTCGAGCGTCAACGGACATTGCACGAACGCCTCCCCGGCAAAAGCCACCAGCCCGATTCGGTCACCCTGCAGGCGGTCGATAATCCCGCGCACCTCCTGCCGCGCCTTGCTGATCCGACTCGGCTTCATGTCCTCTGCCAGCATCGAATTGGAAACGTCGATCGCGATGATCAGATCGATACCCTCGCGCTTCATCATCTCCATATGCGTTCCGCATTGCAACTGCGACAGCGTCAGCACCAGAAAGAGCACTCCCGCGATCATCATCGCCGCCTTCCCCCCCTGGCGGGCGAACGAAATATGCGGAGAATTCTTCAGCAATAACAGCATATCCCCGAACCGTTCCAGAATTCTTTTCTTTCGGCGAATCGCCCAGACATAAAAGAATACCAGAAAGACCAAAAGTCCCAACAGGATCAGATGTTCCGGTGATGCGAATCTCATCTCAACTGTCCATTCTATCCTTACGGTATTTTCCTGAATACGGTTTGTCCCAGCACCATTTCCAGAATCAGCAGTAACAACCCGACGTACACGAACGGCGGGAACAACTCCCGGTACTGGACATACTCATTGACTTTGATTTCCGTCTTTTCCAACTCGTCGATTTCGCTGTAAATTTCTTCCAGTTCCTCGACCGAACGGGCACGGAAATATTTCCCACCGGTTTTCTCCGCGATTTGACGCAGGCTTTCCTCGTCGATTTCATTGGGAAGATACACGTACCGCTTGCCGAATATCGGGTCGTCAATCGGATACATGGCATTGCCCGGCTTTCCGACGCCGATGGTGTAAATTTTCACGTTCATCGTTTTGGCGATTCCGGCCGCGGTCAGCGGATCGATCTGCCCGGCGTTGTTCACGCCGTCGGTCAACAGGATAATGACTTTCGATTTCGACGGCGATTCGCGCAGGCGATTGATGCAGTTCGCCAGCGCCATCCCGATCGCGGTGCCGTCCTGAATCATGCCGAACCGCACCTGATCGAGAAACGTCAGCAAAACGCCGTAATCCAGTGTCAGCGGGCATTGCGTGAACGATGACTGCGAAAACACAACCAGCCCGATTCGGTCGCTGTAGCGCTTGTTGACGAATTTTTTGATTTCTTCTTTCGCCACGTGCAGACGGTTTTCCGGCTTGAAATCCTCGGCCTTCATCGACCCGGAGACATCCAGCGCCAGCATGATATCGATTCCTTCCGATGTCACCTCGCGGTTTTCCGTCCCGGCCTGCGGACGAGCCAGCGCCACCACCAGCAGGGCGATCGCGACAATTCGCATCACGTTGAGCATGCCCCGCCATTTCGCTCGACCGGTTTTGGCCGAACGTTTCACTATTTTTAAATCGCTGTATTTGATCGTCGCGGCGTACACCCGGCCCTTCCTCAGGCGATAAAGCACCATCAGGATTACTACCGCCAAAAATACCGCGAAAATCACCAGCGCCGGAACCGATATCTCATAATCGAACAGCGTAATATGAAATCCCGCGAATCTAAACACCGGCGCCCCCTTCCCCCGATGCCGCTTCCGTCACCGGCGTCATCGCTTCACGTTCCTGCACCTGTCGGCGTACCTGATCTATTATCTCGCGCGCTTCGTCGAAATCCGAAGTGATTCGTTCGGTTTCCGGTACGTACTTGGCGAACTTGACCAGATCGGCATGCATCAAAAACGCCTTAATCCGGTCGTACATCGTCTCGTCGATATTCTCGTCAGTCGCTCGTCCCAGAAATTCCTCGGTTGTCATATCCAGCGCCGCGAATCGATATACCCGTCCGAAAAAGCCCCGAATGATTTCCGTCAGGCGCACATAGTACTGCTTGAATTCCCCGGCCGCCGGAAGATCGTCCTGGTCGAGACGAGCCAGATCCTCGAACGCGATTTCCCAGGGACGGCGCGTATCGACCGGTTCCTCGGCCTGTTTGCGACGATATCGGCGCCAGAGCAAAAACCCGATCAGCGCCAGCGCAATCACCGCGACCGCGACAATATAGTACCACACCGAGACACCCGCATCGAACGAAACCGGCCCCTTGACTTCGCGAATGTCGGCGGTGTCCGCTCCCT
>CAZVNK010000453.1:0-610 GCA_964628115.1 uncultured Ignavibacteriaceae bacterium
AATGACTTTTTCAACATACCCTTTTCAGGTAAGTTTCTTTTGCAGGCATGTTTTTCATGCACACCAAGGTCGTGAACTTCATTTATCATACACCACTTTTTCATTCCCGCCGTATGGCGGTTTTTTTGCGGTTGGAAGTTATTGTTGATTTGTCGGGACGGTATCGGCATTATTTATATGTGTTGCACGGATATCAATGATAACAAACGGCGCACATAAAGAGGACTCATAAATATGAGTATGATTTCAATTGTTATCACTTCAATCTCCTCGATAAAGCTGGGTGATGAAATGGTGACAATCGGCATACAAAAATGCAAGAATTTCGGCAGAATCATTCCGTGATATGGCTATTCCTTTGAACCATGAAATGATAGTTCGTCTTTTCTCCGATATCCTCAAAGTCGCGGTAAATTGAAGGAATCGATATGTACGACAGGGCAATTCTCTGGACAATAGTAATCGGGTACATTCTGTTTGTTTTCATCAAAGGCGTGATGAAGGCAAAGAAGATAGGGACAACTGACGATTACCTGGTCGCCGGTCGCAATGTCAACTGGTTCCTGCTTTTCTGCACTATGGGCGCGACGGTAATCGGCGGCGGATACTC
>CAZVNK010000453.1:620-1930 GCA_964628115.1 uncultured Ignavibacteriaceae bacterium
GCGATCGGAAAAACCTACGAATGGGGCATACTCATGTTGCTGGTTTCGACCGGCGGCTACCTGCACTTCATTTTCTCCGGATTGGTCGTTGCTCCTCAATTCAGAGAGGCGAAGCTGTATACCGTTGCGGGATATTTCGGGCACAGGTTCGGTGAACGCCCGCGCTTTCTGGTGCTCATCTTATCTCTTCTGTTTTCCGTGTTTATTGTCGCCGCGCAAATGGCCGCATTTGGAACGGTGACGGCGGCTATTCTTCCGGATCTTGCCGGTAGCATGGATACCCTTCGTTGGGCAATTCTTATCGGCGGATTGATGGTCGTGACATACAGCACCGCCGGCGGACTGCTGGCAGTAATTCACACCGATCTATTCCAGTTTCTGGTCTTGCTTGCGGGCTTTGTGATTACGCTGGTGTTCTGCATCCCGGATATCAGCGACTCGGACAATGCCGAAACAGGCAAGTTCGTCCCGTCGAGATTCGGCGTGACGGATATTCGCGATCCTCATGAATTTTCTGTACAGTTGGGGCAGTCTTCCGATTTGGTATCGACGCGCCTGAGAACCAAATTCAACTCCGATGATCTGACGGCGATTCAGCATCTTGCGACTGGCGATACAACCGCAACCGCCAGGCGGGGCTTGGTGGCGGCTTTGAATGGCCTGCTGGACGAACCCTATTTATTTGATTCGGCCGCGCTTGCGAGTGTGACCCTTACGAATCAATCAAGTGAACGCCTGCCAAAAAGGGATGAACTCGAGGGACGTGATCTCAGACGATTGAACCTGTCCCTATTGCAGGATGCCTATCCGAACCGAATTTTACGCAACAGAGAAATATCGGCGGATTTCTTCAAAATCGATGGCGGCAAAGGCTGGTTGTTCCTTATAACCACATTCCTGGCCTTCTTGCTTGGCGAAACCTTCGCGCCCGGTTATGCCACTCGCTATTGTGTCGGTAAGAATGTCCGCGAAACACGAATCGGTATTGCCGGTGTCGGCTTTTTTCTGGCCATAACGTTTCCGGTCATACTCTTTTTTATCGCGCTGTTCGCCAGAATTCAATTTCCCGACATAGAACCCCAACAGGCATTACCCGTAGTTGTGGATCAACTGCATAATCCGGTAATAGGAGGCTTGATTATCGGCGCCCTGTTAATGGCGGTGATGTCCTCAGCAGATTCAGCTCTGAATTCCTCCAGTGCTATTTTCGTTAAGGACTTGTTTGAGCATCAACTGGGTTGGAAGGATAATGGCGACGGACGCATGCTTCGGTTAGCTCGTATTTGTACTGTAGGATTAGGTGTGTCCGC
>CAZVNK010000453.1:1940-2536 GCA_964628115.1 uncultured Ignavibacteriaceae bacterium
TTCTGGTCGCGGTACTTTGGTCGGATATCATCGGTCTTCTTCTCTTTACGTATCATGTTTGGGCGCCGGCAATCATCTTGCCGGTGGTGGTTGGCGCGATATGGAAGAAACGGTCGGCGAGACTGACCCGGCATATATTCATCACCATGCTTTCGGCGACTGTCCTGACTCTTTTGTATCGAGGTATTTCGACATTGCGAAACGAATTCGATCTTCGAATCTTCAGCGATAATATATATGAACTTATGGGAAGCTTTGATCCGGCGGTGTTCGGTGTCGCCGTTTCCTGCATAGTCTTTGCGGCACTTAGAATATAGTTGATTTTCGATCGAGAATCCTGATCACGAAATAACCGGACCTCCCCTCACCATTGCAATATCTCCTGTTGACATTAGGCAATACCTTTCATAGATTTCGATATCTAATAAGCATCTCGTCTGACTAATATAATCGTAGTGCGTTTTTTTAAAAGATATGCCGGTTGGTACGATGTTTAAGAAACCCACACAGAGGGTGGGTTACCAGGGCCTTTGAAGTAGATTCTGATTATATGAGATGTTCTGTGACTCTACTATATCGCCTCCTGCTCACTGTAA
>CAZVNK010000454.1:0-2528 GCA_964628115.1 uncultured Ignavibacteriaceae bacterium
ACCGTACATCGCAACAATTTCTTCTTTGGACTTGCCGAGGATTTTGTATTTCTCCGCGACTTTCGTAAAGGCCGAAATTGCCTTTTGCAAATGCTCTTTTTCGTGTCCGGCGGAAATCTGCACCCGGATACGCGCTTGGCCTTTCGGAACGACCGGATAGAAAAAGCCGATCACGTAAATGCCTTCATAGTACAAATCGCGGGCGATATCCTGCGACAGCTTGGCGTTGTAAAGCATGATAGGAACGATCGGATGAAATCCCGGAACGATATCGAATACGCGTGAGGTCATCTCTTCACGGAAGAATTGGGTCAGTTCTTCGAGTTTATCGCGACGTTCCGTCGTCGCTGAGATAATGTCCATGACTTTATTCGCGGCGGAGGCGATCACCGGCGGAAGCGAGTTCGAAAACAGGTACGTGCGCGCCCTTTGCCGTAATATATCGACCATCTCCTTGTGTGCGCTGATACAGCCGCCGGAGGCTCCTCCGAGCGCCTTGCCCAACGTGGTCGTAATGATGTCGATTTTGCCCATGACATTGAAATGTTCATGCGTGCCGCGCCCGGTCTTGCCGATAAAACCGGTGGCATGAGAATCATCGACAAAAGTCAGCGCGTCGTATTTTTCCGCCAGCGCGCAGATTTCATCGAGTTTCGCCAGATCGCCGTCCATCGAAAACACCCCGTCGGTAACAATCACCCGAAACCGCGCATCCTGTGTCTCTTTCAATTTCGCTTCCAGCATGGCCATATCGGAGTGTTCGTAAATATGCCGTTGGGCTTTGCAAAGACGAATCCCGTCGATAATCGAGGCGTGAATCAACCGGTCGGAAATCAGCGCATCCTGCGAATCGAAGAGTGACTCGAACACCGCCGCGTTGGCATCCATGCACGATGAGAATAATATCGTCGCGTCCGTCCCCAGAAAACTACTGATTTTGTTTTCCAGTTCGCGATGAATATCCTGCGTTCCACAGATAAAGCGCACCGATGAAACCCCATATCCCCGGCTTTCGAGTCCGTCGTGAGCCGCCTTGATAACCTCGGGATGACTGGACAGTCCCAGATAATTATTGGCGCACAGATTGATTACATCCGACGCGTTCGAGCCTTCGGGATATTCCACTTTGATATCCGCCGCCTGCGGCGAATGAATATATCGCTCCTCTTTCAACAGGCCGTCGTTTTTTATCGAATCGAGAGTCTCTTTATAAAACGTTTGCGCACGATCGTATGGCATCATAACCTCCCTTATCCATGGCACCTGTCCGACAGGTATTATTCTATCAATTCAAGACAGGAAACATACCATGTTGCCGGGAAAATGTCAATTTCATAAGATAAAAACGGGGATCCCGAAAAGAATCCCCGTTAAAACTGAATGGGCGCGAGTCGTCAGACCGCCATTTCGGCCTCTTCCGGAATCGGAATATTCTCAACACCAAGACTGGTATCGAGCGATATCGCGGTTTTCAGCAGTGAGGAATCCAGCGGCACCTTGCGGACTCGACCGGCCACGTCGCTGATTTGCACGTTGCCGATTTCATTGCCCCGCAAAGCGACCATTTTGCCGAACTCACCTTTATAGGCCAGATGCACCGCCTGCGAACCGAATCGGCTGGCAAGGATACGATCATACGCCGTCGGCGTTCCGCCGCGAAGCAAATGCCCCAGGATGGTCACGCGCGTTTCAAGCGTGGTCAGTCCCTCGATTTGCGCCGCGACTTGATTTGACACCCCGCCCAGGCGGATTTGATCGGGGCTGTGTTCGATCTTGCGCTGGACTACCAGCTCTCCCCCCTCGGCCACGGCGCCTTCGCCGATGACGATAATGCTGAAATTCTTGCCCTTGCGATTGCGTTCTTTGATTTTGTCGCAGACAACGTCGATCTGATACGGCAGTTCGGGAATCAGGATAATGTCTCCGCCGCCGGCCACGCCCGACGCCAACGCCAGCCATCCGGCATAGCGTCCCATGACCTCGACAATCATCACCCGATGATGTGACTGCGCGGTGGAATGGATCTTGTCGATCGCCTCCGCCGCCGAGGTCAGCGCCGAATCGAAGCCGAAGGTCTGATCCGTCCCGTATAAATCATTGTCAATCGTTTTCGGAACCCCGACTATTTTCAGACCCTTCTGCGCCATGCCGTGCGACGCCGACATCGTGCCGTCGCCGCCGATCGCGATCAACGCATCCAGTCCGAGTCGTTCGAAATTCTGCACCGCCTGCGAAGAACGATCCAGATAGATGTACTCGTCACCCTGCAGTACCGGAAATTTAAACGGATCGGCCCGGTTGGAGGTCCCCAGAATAGTCCCGCCGAGAGTCAGAATGCCGGAAACGTCGACGGATTTCAACTGCCGATAGCGGTTCTCGACCAGTCCTTCATAGCCGTCCATGAATCCGACGACTTCCATGTCGTAGTCGTTAATGGCGGTTTTCACGACCGCCCGGATCACGGCGTTCAATCCGGGACAGTCACCGCCGCCGGTCAGAACACCCAGTTTCATCTTTTCCGCCATACA
>CAZVNK010000455.1:0-2514 GCA_964628115.1 uncultured Ignavibacteriaceae bacterium
GGCGCAGCTGCGCCTGGAGATCGGCAGCGAGCGTTCGGGCGTACCCCCCCGCCGCACAACAATTGCGTGCTTCCTGAACTTCGTAATCGGAATTGGTTTCCGGATCCATATCGCGATTGGTTTGCCCGATAGACTCGGCGGTCGACGGTATCCGAATACCGTTTGGACTGCCGCATTCGGTAAATGGGCCGTCGCCCTCTTCTGCGCTGGTGAATGCGTTTCTGGCTTCCGAGGGAATCGGCGCCGGTTGTAACACCCCGGCCGGAGGAATAGACAGCGGATCCTCGGTAACGGTCAGGTTGTAATTGATTTCGATCGCCGGAGTGCCCTCGGTCAGACCCAGTTCTTCCAGATTGAAAAAAGTCGCACAGGAAAAAGTGTCCGGATGAATGGCCGGGAACAGCGGCATGTTTTGAATCGCCCAAACCGGCGACCCGATCCAGCTTGCCATGAGATTGACATAATAAGTCTTCGACGTGTCCGCAATGTAGTCAAAGGACAGTTTCCCATACACGGAATTGAGGACGGTCAGGCTGTTATCTTCATTATACCAATTGAGTTGTGAGAATGCGATATCCAGCACTTCATCCTCGGCCGACGCCGTGGGAAAGGCATAGACGGTGCAGTACGCCTCATCCAGCCCGTCGGTTACACGGGCGGTGATTTCATAGAGAATGCCCGCGTCGGCGATATCGGTCTGGAACGTAAGCAAACCGGTATGGTCAATCACGACCGAGCCGACCGGAGACGGTGTGATATCGGCAATATCGAATGTCAGGACGTCGCAGGGATCGGGATCTTCGGCCTCCAGTTCAAATTCGATATTCGAGCCGGCGATTCCGGTTCGATAGGTTTCGCATTCCCCACCGATAGTGGGAGGGGCGTTGGTTATGGTCAGATTTACATAACAGATTTCGCCGCATCCGAATTCGTCGCAGGCGCGGACGCCGATCGTTATGACATAGCCGGCGTCTTCGATGGACGGCATGTACGTCCACTGCCCGGATGGCGTATCGATCGTGCCGAAGCCTTCGACCAGTTCGAACCAGTATTCGTCGCTTTCCGGATCGGCCGCATCGAAATCATACGAGACCATATCACAGTGGTCGGCGATGATGTCGAAGGGGCAATTGGTGATTTCCGGCGGATTGTTTTCCCGGTCGGCGATCGTGAAACAGTACGGACCGTCCCACGGGGGGGAAATATCGGGGAGGGTGGGATATACCCAAATCCAATCATAGGTGGGAGCAAACGTGCATGAGTCGATGCAAAGCGTTTTGCCGGCCTGGGTGCATGCGGCCTGAGTGTGAATTCTCAGGGTCACGTCATTATATCCCGCCGGTGCACCCTGAGTCATCGCCGCACCCGCGAATCTGACGGAATCCGGAGTGACTCCGTCGATATTGACACCGTACAAGTAGAACACCAAATCAAAAAAGGCCGCGAAGGATGAGATGGTGTCGATGGTTATGGGAGTCCAGACCGCCCCATCGGGTGAGAAGACGAGAAAATTGTTTTCGAAACCGACGAGCTTTTCAGACGCATCGTTATCGAACCGGATTTCAAAAACCGCGGGTTGTTCGCAGAAAAGCGTGTCTCCTGAACCGGCCGCGGAGCCGGTCAATTCGCAGTAAATATCGGCTCGGGCATGGGGGATAAGCAGTAAAAACACAGTCATCGCCAGCATGGCCGTGATGGCTTTATTACCTTGTTTCATACATTCCTCCTTGAATTATCTCTGGAATTTCATAGGCAACGGACTTTTATTGACTTTGTCATACGGGATTGTGCCGTAAAAGAGAATCCGGCAAATCGACAAGCAGATGGGCGACTATTATAAAATGAAAACGGCTACACTCAATATCTTATGTAATGCTGAGATGCTATGATATTTGGATCAGATATAGACAATACAATATAGACCGAATCCATCCGGTTGTCAACGCGAAATATGACAAAGGGTGTCATGGGATGATAAGATGGTTGACTCACGCCGTCGCATTTCGTATGTATGAGTGAAAAATCGCTTGAAATCAGGGGAGAATCCGATGGCTGAAGGAACCTTCGTAACCGCCGTCAACTGCATGGACGGCAGAACCCAGCTTCCGATTATCGAATACATGACCAAACGCTACGGGGTCGACTATGTCGATATGGTCACAGAACCGGGGCCGATCAAATTCCTGGCCGAAAACGACGAGGCGACCGTGGCGTCGATAAGACGGCGGATAGAGATATCGGTCAACAAACACGGTTCGAAAGTGTGCGCGATTATCGGCCATGACGACTGCGGCGGTAACCCGGTCGACCGTCCCACTCAGGAGGCGCAAATTCAAAAGGCGCTGGCATTGGCGAAATCGTGGGGGTTGGGTATTGACTGGATCGGTCTGTATATCAAAGACAATGTCACGGTCGAACAGGTGGCGTGAGAATTCAAACGCCCGCGTTGCATCCTTCTGAGATTCCCGGAAGGATTTGAACCATTTTCCCGTGATCGGCGGGTTCTCAAACCCG
>CAZVNK010000456.1:0-2512 GCA_964628115.1 uncultured Ignavibacteriaceae bacterium
ACCCGACGACGGAGATTAGCTTTGCCCTGCCTAACGCGGCAAATGTGAAACTGGAAGTCTTCAACATCATGGGCCAGAGAGTCGCGACATTGATTGATCAACCTCTTCTGGCAGGAAATCACAGCGTGGTCTGGGACGGCAACAAATACGCCAGCGGTGCTTACTTCTACAGAATCAAGGCCGGTGAGTTTACGGAGACGAGGAAAATGATACTACTGAAATAAATAAAAACAATTGAGGGGGTATTTGCGAAAGAAGGACTGGTTTAAGCGTCGGTCCTTCTTTTATTTGAAATTGGCTTTATATTGTTGGATTCTGATGATCTTAAAATTCAATCAGTTTTAACCGACCTGATGCTATACTCTATTTACTGAACCAAATGATGCCCGAAATCACGGCGATATTTCAATCATACTCACAAGCAATTGATAATTCCGACGGTCAGAGGCTTTATTAAAGGCTTTGGTTTCTTTTTACTCGTTGGGGTAATCGCCGGAAGTTGTTGTGGGGCTTCAATTAAAATACCCCCGGCAGGACTCGAACCTGCTACCCTCTGCTTAGAAGGCAGATGCTCTATCCACATGAGCTACGGGGGCATTCTGACCGAAATTGTGTCCGCTCGTCACCCTCAAAGATAACGACATCGGGCGATCCGGGCAATCATTTTATCGGCACATCAATATCAAAATCAGCCGACGACGTGACCGAATCAATCCGGCCAAATCGGTTTGGCCGGCATCAGAAATCGAAATTGACCTGCGCATGAAGCTTGCGAAAATCCATCGGATCGGCAAGATCGTATTTCACGTCAAAATAGGTCAGCGCCAAAGTCGTGTTCGGCGCGAACCGGAAATCGAATCCGAGTTCGTGGCCTTTCGCGTCGGTGCCGCCGTGACGGAATGCCCAATCGGTGAAAATCCCGATGACCGCGTCGTGCTCCATCCGACGGTACATATATCGCACGCTGAACGTGCCGGGGCTTTTCAGTTTGCCGTATCGCAATCCGGCCAACCAGGCCTCGTTGGCGCTGTCGGGATCGGTATTGACCACATAATGCCCGAACAGGGTCAGCGGTTGGCCCATTAGTTCGTACACTCCCTCGCCGAACAGCTCAACCAATTCGAAGGAGTATTGATAATGACCGTTCTCATCGAGCGTGTTGCCGTATCCTATATCGGGATCGAAAAACGGCCCATAACTTTTGGTGTTGACATAATTGTAAAACGTCGCCCCCGCCAACGCATAATTGCTTTCTTCCTCGGGATGGTATTTAATCATCCCCTGCAGAGCGGCCAGATAGGAATCATCACCACGCGCCTGTTCCTCCACCCACAATCCGGCGGCGACCAGCCGGGTCGAGACGCCGGTATAATCGATCGTGTACGATGCCGCCAATCCCTCGGGATTGACATCGGAATCCCAGATCAATTCCGACACGCCGACCCGATAGAACGGATTGCGAATCTTGCCCCCGGTCAACGACAGCTTGGGAATCGATCCCGGCTCGGTATAGAAATAGATCAGATCAATATAAATCGACTTGGTGGAAAATCCCTCATCGAGAGTCTGCGCGTTTGACGGCGGTTTGGGTTGCCCCGACGCCAGTCGAAAATGGACTTTGGTCGACGGAGTCACCTGTCCTTCGATATTCAGTCGGGCCTTGATAACGTGCCGATTGCGTTGATAGTCAGACACGTTTCCGAGCGTGTCGCGCTCCTGGGCATCGAGCAGTTCATGTCGGTAATAAAAATCGCCGGACATCGTGATACGGTCATACCAGTTGTCGGCGAATGCCCCCGATGTTGCCAGCAGGGTCAGGGTGATGAAAAACAAAGTCGGCTTCACGATACACCTCCGTCAGACAGCGATCCTTAATTTGCATTGAGGATACGTCGCCGGAGATGGTTTGTCAATTAAACAAAATTCGCGCAATCGACCCGGCATACCATTAAAGCAACTGCTCGGTGTACACGTCCTCGTTAAATCCGACCAGCAGTGTCTTCCCCGCAATCAAAGTCGGTGCGCGAAGATTCCCGGTCGGCCCCAGCAGATGTTTGACCAGTTCGGCCCGGTCGGGGCGATCTTTTTTTAGATCGAACCTGACGGTCTTCTTGCCTTTCATGGCAATGACGACATTGACTTTTTTGATCAATGCCAGGGCGTCTTTTTCGGTTAGTTTGTTCTTGTTGGCGATATCGGTTTGGGCGATATCGATTTGATGCGTCGCAAGAAACTCCTGCGTTTTGGCGCTGGTCTTTCAACCGTTGCGATGATAGTACCAGTTGATTTTTGCCATAGTTGGTCTCCTTTCTGATCGACACGGCACGGTCTTCCCCCAAAAAACATGCGTAAACATAGGCAATAGCATGGTAAAGATCAAGAACGGTCAGTTATGGAGGGATTCTTTCCGTGAAAAGAACGGCAATATGGAAGTCAACCCGGTATCAAGACAAGCATTACATGCACATCGACGACGGACGGCGTTTCGCATGTCGGAAAAGATAATCCAGAA
>CAZVNK010000457.1:0-2470 GCA_964628115.1 uncultured Ignavibacteriaceae bacterium
TTTTCATCAGGAAAATATCATTGCCTCGTTCCGCTGACCGATAGGTTTCGCCGACGACCACGCATCCGCCATCCGCGGTGGGAACGACATCGCGGCCATACGTGTCAAGCGTGTCATCGATACCGAAACGCCGCGTCCAGATCGTGTCCCCGTCGGCATTAAGATTCAGCACATACAATTTTGACGCGAGAGTTATTTTCGATTTCGACCAGCCAACGGCCCAGAAACCGTTATCGGAAGTTTCAATGGCGTGAATGCGATCCAGCGTGCTGTCGGCGCCATATTGATATTGCCAGTGGTAACGCTGGGCAGAGGCATTGGAGCTTATCAGGAAAGACAGCAGAAGGCATGCGACCGCCAAAGCGGTCGGACCGATATGCCGGACGCGGCGCGGATATACACGAAATACCATCACGATTCAGTCCTTCCAACGCGTTTCAGATCTCCCCCACGATACGAAATCATCGTGATTACCACCGGAGAATATCCATTCTTATGCGCTACCAGTCAACAATAATATCATGGGATAAAAAAAAACGGCCGATTGCGAAAACCGGCCGTAAAAACAAAGCAATGATCCGTCCTATTCGAGGACGATCATAATATCCTCTTTGGTCTTGATATCGATGGGTTGACCCGCCGGGATCACTCCCTCCTGGCCTTTGATAAACAAACCAAAGAAGACGATGTAGGAAATAGTTTTCTTGTTCTTGCCTTTGACGACGATGTTTTTCTCATCGAGTGCGGTGATCTTGATTTTCTTGTCGTCGGCCGCTTTGTAATACCCATCCGGTTCCAACTCGATCAGTTCCACTTCAAGCAACCCGCCACTGCCGCCTTTGCCGGCGGATTTCGATGAAACCACTCTAGCGGTGCCCATCGCGCCTTCCTTGACCAGCACCACCCCACCGACCTGAATCGGATCCAGCAGGCGAATCGGGGCGATATCGCCGGGTTTGACGAATTTCGATGAGATATCCTGAACGAATTCAATCCTGGCTTTGGTTCCGGCCGGTAGTTCGATGTCGGCCCGGGCGGTCCCTGTCCAGGCCATGCAGGCCAGCACACCAAGAATCAGATATAGCATGAACGATTTTTTCTGCATCATCGACTCCTTGTCTTATACGATCTCGACTTTCCTGTTATTTCAATTCCGGCAGTTTCGATTGCACGTCCTCAGCCAGATCGAAAGTTGCCTTCAATCCGGAGTTAAACGTCACGGTCCCGTCCATGCGAAAAATAGCGGACTTGTCTTCCAACTTCAAGAGTTCTTTTGGATTTTCTCCCCACGATTCGGGATCGCCTCCGGCCACGTGCTTGGCATCGATCGCCACCAGAATAACGTCGCCGGATTTCCACTCGATGGAATATTCCTTCCCCTTGTGCATCTGCTCCTTGGGCCAGTTGATCGACTTGCCTTTCTCCTGCACCACGACGTGGAGATGATGATCTTCGGGGATATTCGATATCGTGAAAGTATACGTCCGACTCTTGCTGAAATACCTGGCGTCGCTGATATAATTGTCGATCCGCTTGATATCGGCCTTGCGGGCGGGATTGCCCAGCAGTTTCTCCTTGATATTGCGCAGTTTGCGAACCGCGTCGACCAGACGGTATTCCGGATCGGTATTGTTGTTGATGGCGTCCACCATATCGTCCAACTCACTTCCGGCCTGGGTTGCAACCTCGATTTGTTCCTGTTCGACTTTTTTACTGGCGAAGGCCTGATGCAACTCCTTTTCGGTCATACTTAATTTCACGACACTGCTGTTTTGATCCTGCTCGACCTTTTTCTTGATCAGATTCCACAACTCGGCGTTTTGGGGATCGATACGCGCTTCCCTGAATTTGTTCCAGAACCAGTTCATGCGCTCACTACGCAAGTACAACTCGGACGTTTTCATGTCGGTTTTCATGAATCCCGCAAAAGCCTCGCCGATCTCGTCGTACACGCGTTTGGCGTCGTTGTCGATAAATACCGTATCCCCCACCTTCACACTCGGCCAGCCGGTGCTGTCGGCAATCATTCGGGCAAACCGCGCAATGACCAGATCAAGCTCCTTGACGGCGTTATCGAGATTGGCGTTGCGGTATTTGTTTTCCACGTCTTTCGCGGCGTATTTGTAATCCGGGAACAGCCACTCGACCGTTTTGGCGCGTCCATAGCGACCGTACATGGTGGCGATTTGTGTTCCGCTTTCACGGGGAAGCGAGTAAAAACTGCCGCCGTGCTGTTCGAGAATGGTGTCCTCGGCATTGGTCGCCTTCGGCAGTAAATAGCCGAAATGGAATAAAAACGGCAGGGAGTACAATACCATCCAGATCAATGCGGCCAGCACCGCCACCCGGGTGACCGAACGCATCCGCGAGATACGCCGGTTGCGGATGACCGATTTCAACAGCCAGTAAAACGGCTCGCGCACGCCGATGGGATGAATTTTATCAGGCGGGGCGTAAATCGAACGCCCGA
>CAZVNK010000458.1:0-2469 GCA_964628115.1 uncultured Ignavibacteriaceae bacterium
ACGGCTGGACACGCTGATGGCATTTGTCGATGAGGCGCCGACTTTGCGCAAGAAAGAACTGTTTTTCAATTGGGCGGTTTCGGCGCGTATCAGCGGTCGCATGGATGACGCGATCGAAGTGTTGAAAATTATCCGCGTCCGGTACCCGGAATACGTCGAGGCGTTCCGGCAATTGGGGGCGATGTACTATCAGCAGAAAAGATATTCCGATCTCAGCGAGTTGGTCGACGGATGGCTGGCGACGCATCCTGATGATTATCAGACGCGACTGCTTCGCAGTGACCTGGATTCGATCATGGCGGAGTTTGACAGCGTGTGGGAAGACCAACGATGAGGATTCTGGCCCTGAACTGGCAGGACAGCACCAATCCCCAGTCGGGTGGGGCGGAGGTGCATCTGGAGCAGTTGTTGCGACGACTGGTGAAGATGGGGCATGAGGTGACTTTGTTTTGCTCATCGTATAAAAACGCCGCCCCGTTCGACGAGATCGAAGGCGTCAAAATCATTCGCAAGGGCAATCGGTACAATTTTAACCTGATCGCGCCGTTCACCCTGCGAAAGCTGGTACACGAGGGGAACTTCGACGTGCTGGTCGAGGATATCAACAAGATTCCCTTTTACACGCCGTGGTATTTGAATATCCCGACGCTGGTGGTGGTGCCGCATCTGTTTTCCACGTCGGTGTTCAAAGAAATCAATTTCGCGCTGGGGATGTACATTTACCTGTGCGAACTTCCGATGGTGATGGTGTATCGCGGACGCAAGTTCAATGTCATTTCCGAATCGACCCGCGATGATATCGCCAAGCGGGGAGTGCCGCCCGAGGATATCTCGGTGATTCACTGCGGTATCGACGGCGACCTGTACAATTATGACGAACGGGTCACCAAGTACGACCGTCCGACGGTGCTGTATCTGGGACGGATCAAGAAATACAAATCGGTCGATCATTTGGTGGTGGCGTTCAAACGGGTGCTGGACGATATCCCGGAGGCGCAATTGAAGATTGTCGGATCGGGCGATTATGTCGAGGCGCTGAAAACTCTTGCGACGCAGTTGAAAATCGAAGACCGGGTCGAATTTCCCGGCTACGTGGATCAGGCCACCAAGATCGACATTCTTCGCCGCAGTCACGTGGCGGTGTATCCTTCACTCAAGGAAGGGTGGGGGCTGACCAATATCGAGGCCAACGCCTGCGGGACGGCGGTGATCGCGGCGAATTCGCCGGGCCTGCGCGACTCGGTGGTGGACGGTACCACCGGTTTTCTGTATGAATACGGCAATATCGAACAGTTGGCGGAACGATTGAAAACCATGCTGACCGATCATGACACGCGTGCTCGACTTGAGCGGGGCGGTTTCGAGTGGGTGAAAAAATTTAACTGGGATGACGCCGCCGCCGAATTCGTCGCGGTGCTGGAGTCCATCACGAACAAGAAATAAACGCCATGCCGAAGAAAAAGCTCTGGTCGTTTCTTATCGGGATTGCCATCTCGGTGGTCTGTTTATATTTGATTTTCCGCAATGTCGATTTTCCCGAATTGATGACCGCGCTCAAGCAAGCCAATTACATTTGGATTATCCCGAATATATTTTTCGTGGTGTTCGCCATGTACCAAAGGGCGGAACGCTGGAAATTCATGCTGTTGCCGATCGCATCGCCGAGTTATCGCAAACTGCTGGCCGCGACCTGTGTCGGTTTTATGGCCAACAATGTTTTGCCGTTGCGACTCGGGGAGTTCGTGCGGGCGTACTCGCTTTCCACGCAGGAACCGAAAATCACCAAGTCGGCGTCGCTGGCGACGATTTTTGTCGAACGGATGGTGTTCGATCTGCTGGCGCTGTTGCTCATACTGGCGGTGATTCTGTTTATCGTGCCGATTCCGGTGGATGAACATTTCAAGTTCGGAGCGATGTTATCACTGGTGATCGCGATTATCGGCCTGGTGTTTGCGGTCGTGATCGTACTCAAGCCGGAAGGCTCCGGGCGACTGCTGACCAAATATCTATTTTTCCTTCCCGATCCGATCAAGGAGAAAATCAGGACTACCGTGCTGAAGTTTTCCAAGGGACTGCTGTTTCTCAAAGACTGGCGGCATACCGCCTGGGTTGCGGGGCATACGATTTTTCTCTGGCTGTTCATGGGAATCTCGAACATTTTTATATTCTACGCGTTCGGTTTCGATCTGCCGATTTATGCGTCGTACGTCCTTTTGGTGGTGGTGTCGATTTCCATTCTGATTCCGTCATCGCCCGGTTTCATCGGGGTGTACCACGGCGGCGTTATCTGGACCCTGCACTTTTTCAACATCGATCAGAGTAGTGCCATCTCCTGTGCAATCGTTTTGCATGCGGCGCAGTTTCTTCCCATCACGCTGTTGGGATTTTATTATCTCAAGAAGGAACACCTGTCGCTGAAGCAGTTGCAGAAGGAAGCTCTGAACAACAATCAAAACCATGTCGAGAACT
>CAZVNK010000459.1:0-2464 GCA_964628115.1 uncultured Ignavibacteriaceae bacterium
CCGTCCGCCGATGAAATCAAAATCTCGGATATCAAGATACTGTTCGATCCGATGGAGCCGGACCCATTTCCGACGTCTCCCTGCAATGATATGGCAAGCCTGCCGGAATGGATTCGCAAACGGATCGCAGATTGCCCAGATGCCTTCATGTACACTCCCCTGCCGGCGAATTTGAGAGACAAGCTGATCGATTATTATGACCTGCCGTTTGCCGATGATTATCTTGAGTTGGTATCGACGACAGAGTACGTGGGATGTCCGGATACTTTCGAGATTTACGGTTTATCACGACTCTGGATGTATTTGAATCCCAGGGAATATGTGATGATATTGGGTGAGGTTTTCGGTGAGGGGTATCTCAGCATCAAAAAAAACGCTCCACCCGGAGTCTATTTCATCGACCATAATGGGGATCATATCCCGGTTTTTATGGGCAATTCATTCGAGGCGGCCTTATCCCGGGTGCTGGAGGAAGGTGGGGATAAGATAATGGATACCGCGAAAGAATATAATGAATGAATGGAAGGTAAAACGGCAAGGGTGGCCTATGTCTTTGGACGTGAGATTGATTTTTCCAACTTAGAAAGGTTGGGCTACCCGGCCTCTAATCCGACACAAGCCTCAGGGGCAACAATATTCGACCGATTACTCCCTGCTGTCCAACAGAGCGTGACCGTTTTATGTTCACAACTGTCGTAAATTATTGTATAATATTGAGGGATACAGCCGAAGGGTGGGGAGTATGGGCAAGTGATTCAGCTTTCGTGTCTCCGTAAGTAGTTGATATGTAATGGGATGTGGTGAATGGGGCGGGGTGGAATAAATGTTTTTCTATGACTTCATAAGTCATTTGACGGCTGTTTTTGGGTGGTCATCTGCGTTATTGGCATCAGATAATTAATCAGTATTAAAAACTCAGGTCGGGTCAAAATAATTCAAAAATATACTTGACTATTATTCATGTATGACCGATACTCATATATGACTATAAGTCATATATGAGGAAAGAATGAAAATACAAAAAACGCATACAGAAGCACCCCCTGCCAGGCGCAAGGCCGCAACCCGGGCCAGGATTATTGAGGCGGCTCTGAACCTGTTGTCTCGACAGGAGTATAGTGCCACCACAATCGAGCAAATAACTGAGGCGGCCGATGTTGGCAAAGGAACCTATTTCAACTACTTCCCGTCGAAAGAGCATCTTCTCAATGAGGTCGGTAAGGAACAGCTGTCGATAATTCAGGCAATCGATGAAAATACACTCGTAACACCTGCCGACGCGAAGAAGGTGTTCAAAGATTTGTTTTTTGTTCTCGCGAAGTTATTTATCGAAAACCCCGTATTAGCTCGAAATCTCATCCTGGCAAATCTTAGCAACGAATCAGCTCGTGAACTTATGGCAAACAATATCACAAAACGAACAAAGTGGTTGAAAAATATCGTAAAAAAGGGTAAAGAGCTGGGTAGTATCAGGCGGGATATTAAGCCGGAGATGGTCGCATATTGGTTTCAACACATTTATTTTGGAAATCTCATGTACTGGGCTCTGCAACCAAAAGAGATGATAAAAAACTGGGTGCAATTCTCATTTGAACAATTCTGGAGAAGCATTGCCACAGAAACCAAAGAGACCGTTGTGGATAGCCGGATAGCGAAAGGCTAAGAAAATGAAAAAATCAATGAAACATCTTATGCTGGTGCTGATGTCGACTTTCATGCTTCTGTCCGGTCAAGCAGTGGCTCAGGTATTCTCCCTCGATCAGGCAATTCAGATGGCTTTGGCTAACAATGACAAGATCAAGCAATACCGTGAAAAGTTTGAGCAGGCGAAGTCCGCAGACCGTGAGGCTCTGGGTAATTTTCTCCCCTCCGTAACTCTCCAGGCAGGCTATAACCATATGAATGATCCGCTTTCGATCGACCTGAGCCCTATCCGGGATGCCATGATCCAGATGCAGGCCAATAGCCAGGTCGAGTTTTCCAACATCTACGAGCTTCTTCAGGGACAGCCTGCTTTGACACCCGAGCAAAGAGCAGAGTTATACGATCAATATTCGAGTGGACTCGACGGCCTCTTGCCCGAGTTCAGGGAGACACTCAAGGACCAGGATTACCGAACCGCATCACTGGTCGCTACCCAGCCGCTTTTCATGGGTGGTAAGTTGCGTGCCGCCAAAAAGTTTTCGGCGGCTGAAAAGCGTGCCGCCGAGGATGAGCTTACCAGTATTAGAAACGAGATAATCCGAGAAGCGGTCAACAACTACATCGCTATTGTTCTTTTACAGCAAGCCGTTAAAACCCGAGAGGATGTGCTGGTCGGTATGCAACAGCATCGACAGAATGCTCAACGTCTTTCTGATGAAGGTCTGATAGCCCGATACGACCTGCTTCGAGCCGAAGTGGCTGTAGCCGACGCGGACCGGAATCTCTTTGATGAACGTAATAATCTTGAATTGGCTATGGT
>CAZVNK010000460.1:0-2116 GCA_964628115.1 uncultured Ignavibacteriaceae bacterium
GCGAGACCGCTGAAATCGGCGAGAACTGCGTGTTGTTTCACAATGTCACCCTCGGCGGAACCGGTAAACATAACGGCAAACGTCACCCGACTTTGGGCAATAATGTCGTGATCGGCACCGGTGCTATTATACTCGGCCCGCTGACTATCGGCAGTAATGTCCGGGTCGGCGCGAATACGTTCTTGTACATGGTCGATATTCCCGACAACTGCACCGTGGTCGGCACGCCGGGGTATATCACCCGCATGAACGGCCAGCAGGTGCATATCAAACCGGACCCGACCCGCGTCCCCGTGAGTTGAAAAGCAGTCTAACTCAGACATTCCTGTCGAATAATCTTTATTTCCGACTTTTTGGTTGACACCGGCGAAGGCAGGTATACCTTTACGGTTTGTCGGTATTAATCCAACAAGAGATTATTATGCGCTGGAATAAGACATTTATACCTACATTGCGGCAGGCGCCGTCGGACGTCGAGTCAGTATCGTCTCAACTGCTACTGCGCGCCGGATATATCCGTCGTATCGGCTCAGGGGAGTACATGTATTTGCCGTTAATGCAAAGGGTTCTTCGTAATCTTGAACGGCTGATTAGCGACGAACTGCAGGCAATCGCCGCGGTGGAATATGATTTCCCCGGGCATACCGAGGCGAATGATCCGCTTAATATTCCGTTGTCGAACCTGTGCGGGGAGATTCGCAGTTATCGGCAGTTGCCGTTAATTTTCTATCGGTTCGGAACGCGTATTGATCCCGAAGTCAAACCGAAACACGGATTGATCCGGGCACGGGAATATCACTATGCGGAATTGCCGGGCTTTACCGCCGATGAATCATCGCAGGCGCAGATGTTCGAGAGTGTGCAAAAGGCATTGACAAAGATTTTCTTTCGAGTCGGGCTTGAGGTTGTTGCCGTTGAGTCGTCAAGCGCTGTTCCTCATGTCTCAAAAGCAATCGATCTGGCGGTAATCACCGACAGTCCGATTGCCGATCAGACGGTGTTGATCGGTGAAGACGGCACTTATGCGGCGACTTTGGACGTCGCCGAATTTCAGGAAGCCTCTCCGCCTGTTTTCGATGAGGAAGCCAGGGAAATCGAGGCAGTCCCCACACCGGGGGCGTCGACAATCGAGGATGTCACGGCTTTTTTGCATGTCCCTGCCAGTCGGCTGATCAAGACGCTAATATGCACGGCAGACAGCCGTCCGGTGGCGGTTTTGGTGCGCGGCGACCGGGAACTCAATCTTGCCAAGCTGAAAAGACGCATGGGAGCCGAGACGATTGATTTGGCAGATGCCGAGACGGTGGAGCGGATTACCGGATGCGCGGTGGGATTCGCGGGGCCGGTCAGACTGAAACATGTCGATATTATCGCTGATCGGCTGGTTATGGCGATGCGAAACGGCATTGTCGGTGCGAATCAGGACGAGACACATCTGATCAATATCAATCCGGGGCGCGATTTCATCCCGATCATGACAGGCGATTTGGTCAATGCCGAGCCGGGCGATCTCTGCCGGGATGGAAACAAGCGCCTTATGTCACACCATGCCATAACGTTAGCCTCTGTCGGCAAGGTGAATTCGGCATATTGTGTCGACCGGGACGCGACTTTTTATGACGTCGACGGTGCGCTTAAGCCGTTTTATCCAGTTTCGGCCAAGCTGGGCGTAAGCCGAACCGTGCAAACGGTCGCGGAATTCAATCATGATGACAACGGCCTGATCTGGCCAAAGGAAATCGCCCCGTATTCAGTCGAGATTATCCCGATTGCGGTCACCGATGATACGGTTTGGGAAACAAGTTCTGTCTGTTTCTTGATCGAGGAAGGATTGGTATGTTTGATGGACGACCGCGATGAACGCCCGGGTGTGAAGTTCAATGACGCCGATTTGATCGGGATTCCCGCGCGGGTGGTGATCGGCAGTCGATCGTTGAAAGCGGGCGGCGCGGAGATAAAGAGCCGGGGGGGAACGGAGAACATTACGGCCAAAACCGACGTTGTAAGCAGTGAGATTAAATCGATTTTGAGTCGCATAAAGTAAGATAAATCAGTTGCTTAAACAAAATGGGTGTATTATACTTGTTGGTTATACTCGCGGCCTTGCCGCTTATTT
>CAZVNK010000460.1:2126-2450 GCA_964628115.1 uncultured Ignavibacteriaceae bacterium
CCGCGGCCCGGGCGGCGCTCGTCGGCGCCCTTGTTCTCGATCGCCGCGTATTTGATTTGTTGAAAAACGGTTGATGACATTAAAGCGAAAAGTTCGGATTTGATTACGCCGATACTGCGTGACGAGGGGTTCGATTTGATCGAACTGAAGCTGGGGCGATACAAGCAGTCCAGCCGTCTGCAGGTATACGTGGATTCCGATCACGGCGTAAGTCTCGACGACTGCGCCCGTATTTCGCGGGCGATCGAACCTGCCCTGGACGCGGAAAATATCTTCCCCGGCAACCCTGAAAACAGCGTCCGATTCCCGATACAAAAAACTGGC
>CAZVNK010000461.1:0-2430 GCA_964628115.1 uncultured Ignavibacteriaceae bacterium
TCATGAGGCGATGATGCAGACGCCGTCGGAAGATTACGCCGAGGGCGTGGTGGCGCGGGAGTTGACCCGGGGGTATACGCTCAACGAGAAGGTGATCCGTCACTCACGGGTGGCGGTCAGCACCGGGCCGCCGGATAATGAAGACAAATAACGCGATTGCGGATTTTTATTCAGATAGATGTTTCAGACTGATAATATACGGATGTGAAGGAGATAAAAAATGGGCAAGATAATCGGCATTGATCTGGGAACGACAAATTCATGCGTGGCGGTGCTGGAAGGCAACGACCCGGTGGTCATTCCGAATCAGGAAGGCGGCCGCACGACCCCGTCGATCGTGGCGTTCACGAAATCGGGCGAGCGGCTGGTCGGCGCGGCGGCGAAACGTCAGGCCGTCACCAATCCTGACAATACCGTTTTTTCGATCAAGCGCTTCATGGGCAGGCGTCACGGAGAAGTTCAGGCGGAGGAGAAAATCGTGCCGTACAAGGTGAGTTCCGACGACAAGGGAGAGGTTGTCGTGACCGCCAACAACGAGGAATACGCGCCTCCGCAGATTTCGGCGATGATATTGCAGTCGCTGAAAAAGACGGCCGAAAATTATCTCGGCGGAGAAGTCACCCAGGCGGTGATTACGGTTCCGGCCTATTTCAACGATTCCCAGCGTCAGGCGACCAAGGATGCCGGCAAAATCGCCGGGTTGGAGGTTCTTCGCATTATCAACGAGCCGACGGCGGCATCGCTGGCGTATGGATTGCACAAAAAGCAGAATGAGAAAATCGCGGTGTATGACCTCGGCGGCGGGACGTTCGATGTTTCGATTTTGGAACTCGGCGACGGCGTGTTCGAAGTGCGCTCGACCAACGGCGACGGGCATCTCGGCGGCGACGATTTCGATCAGCGCATCATTGACTGGATGGCCGAAGAATTCAAGAAGGCGCAGGGAATCGATTTGCGGCAGGATCGGATGGCGCTTCAGCGGTTAAAAGAGGCCGCGGAGAAGGCCAAGTGCGAACTTTCGACGACGATGCAGACCAATATCAATTTGCCGTTTATCACCGCCGATCAGTCCGGCCCCAAGCATCTGGATTTGACTCTCAGCCGCGCCAAGCTGGAGCAATTAACCGAGGAATTGTTACAGAGAACGATCGGCCCGTGCCGTCAGGCCATTCAGGACGCCAAACTGAGCGCGTCGGATATCGACGAGGTGATTCTGGTGGGTGGCCAAACCCGGATGCCCAAGGTGCATGAAATCGTCAAGGAATTGTTCGGTAGAGAACCGAATAAGGGTGTCAATCCCGATGAAGTGGTGGCGATCGGAGCGGCGATTCAGGGTGGCGTGCTTTCCGGCGACATGAAGGACGTGGTTCTACTCGACGTGACGCCGTTGTCGCTGGGGATCGAGACGCTCGGTAGCGTGATGACGCGGCTGATCGAGCGCAACACCACGATCCCGACCAAGAAGAGCCAGATCTTTTCCACGGCCAGCGACAATCAACCGTCGGTGAGTATTCATGTTCTTCAGGGAGAACGCCAGATGGCGGTCGACAACCGGACGCTGGGACGATTTGACCTGGTGGGAATTCCCTCCGCGCCGCGCGGAATTCCGCAGATCGAGGTGACGTTCGATATCGATGCCAACGGTATCGTGCACGTCTCCGCCAAGGATCTCGGAACCGGCAAGGAGCAGTCGATACGGATTCAGTCGTCATCGGGGATTTCCAATGAGGAAAACGACAAAAGGGTCAAGGGCGCCGAGGCGCATTCGGAAGAGGACAAGAAAAAAGAGGAATTGATCAAGGCCCGCAACGAGGCGGATCAGTTTATTTATGCCACGGAAAAGACGCTCAAAGAACAAGGAGATAAAGTCTCCGAGGACGAGAAAAAGGCGATTACCGAGAAGGTCGAGAGATTGAAGACCGCCCTGGAAGGTGATTCGGCTGAGACAATCAATCAGGCCAAAGAGGAACTGATGCAGGCGTCGCACAAGCTGGCCGAGGAGATGTACAAGCAGGCGGCTCAGCAACAGCAGGCCGCCGGTGGTGAGCAGGCCGGAGCGGGGTCGGAGAATGCCGAAGCCGGGCCAGAGCAGAGCGGCTCATCGAAAGAAGACGGAGCGGTCGACGCCGATTTTGAAGTCGTTGACGACGATAAGAATAAGTAATTGACCGGCTGTGTATTATCATGAAGAGATAAAGTATAAGATTAATGACAAAACGTGATTATTATGAGGTTCTCGGGGTGGAACGAGCCGCCTCCGAGGATGAAATAAAATCCGCCTATCGCAAAATGGCGCTGAAACATCATCCCGATCGAAATCCCGGCGACACGGAGGCGGAGGATAAATTCAAGGAAGCCACCGAGGCGTACGAGGTCCTCAAAGACGCCCAAAAGCGCCAGACTTACGACCAATTCGGCCACGCCGGATTA
>CAZVNK010000462.1:0-1589 GCA_964628115.1 uncultured Ignavibacteriaceae bacterium
AGAGATAATTGATCAAATAGGTTATATCGAGAAGATTGATCGAGCCGCTGCCGTCGGCATCGGCCGCCCCGATCGGATCGGGCGCCGGGCCATCTTTATATAAGTAATTAATCAGGAACGTAATATCGAGTAAATTGACCGCATCACTACCGTCGGCATCCCCGCAAAGAATCTCTATCACCGGCAAACACAAACCGCCCGAGGGCCAGGTGATCAGAGGCGTAATACCTCCGCTTTCATTTGAGGTAAAGAGAAATTGCCCACTGGGGGGCATGAAGGCGCTGTCAACACATAAAAGTCCGGTACTGGTTGGTCTGAAATATACCGATATCATGTGCTCAAGTTCGCCAACCGGCAACCCATCAATCATCGCCACCCCAGCAAATAAAATCGAATCGGGACTGATGCCGTCAACATCAAACTCGGTGATCAACAAATTTGTCATATTCCATATTTCTCCCGGGGGATACATCCGGCAGCCTTCTTCGACCTTGATACACTCAGTTTGCGAACCATATCCATTGACATCAAGCCAATCCCAAGTGGTATTGTAGTCCGACATGAAAAGAAAACCTATAGTCATAACCATAAGTTTTTCGGCGTTCTCGATCCAGATGCGTAACTTGTACTCCTGGCCGACATAAAGCTGCTCGACACTTTCGGTTCCGCCGCTGTCGGCCACATCGAGATGAACGATATTCTGAAAGTTATCGCATATATCGCCAAAACCGTCATTGTCCTCATCAGCCTGATCCGGGTTGTAGTCATCGGGGCAATTATCGCAGACATCCCCGACACCGTCGGCATCACTGTCGCTTTGATCGTCATTGAAATCGTCCGGGCAGTTGTCGTCCGGGCATGTGCTATAGGAGTATTCGGGATTACCGTAACCGTCGTCATCGGTATCGATACAATCATCGCAGGTGGCTCCGACACCGTCGTGATCGTAATCGTACTGCTCCGGGTTGAAAACAGCGGGACAGTTGTCGCAGGCATCACCGACCTCATCGATATCGGCATCGGTCTGATCGGGGTTCCAGATATAGGGACAATTATCGTCGAGATAACACAGGTCGTCTTCATCGGGATCATAACACCCCTCGCCGGAAATGACAAAATTGTCATAGGAAATATCCCAGTCCCAGGTTCTCAGGACCAGATCGCCGGGAGTTGTAATGGTACTATCCTGAATCTCCATGTGAAGATTATCATTGAGATATACCCTGATCCATCGGTTGGCGGTGCGTTCGATTCTGATATGCCACCAGTCGGCATTCATTATTTCAACGGTCTCATACAGGACAGTACGCTCACCATCCAAATACAGCGCTATTCCATCGCGCGTGTCGCCCGGCTTGCGTAATTCTATACTATAATAATTATTTTCATCCTGATAATTTATAAAGATATCGCCATCCTCATGCCCCAGATTCCCGGTGATTTTAAGATCATACTCGATTGTGAAGGCTTCGGAAAAGGGAATCAATTCGTGAAAAATCCTCCCCTCATATCGGCCGTTGCTTCGCAAGCCATATATACTGTTACAGCCGTCACCGATCAGCCAGGATCCACTCAGCACCGTCCAGCCG
>CAZVNK010000462.1:1646-2426 GCA_964628115.1 uncultured Ignavibacteriaceae bacterium
TGATAGTAACCGACATGATGAATAAAAACAGAAATACCCCGATTGTCCGCGTTAGCCTTTTACACATAGTTTTGTCCCTTCATGATGCAGATTCAAAGCGAGAATATTTTTATGTAATCCGATGTCATATAAACATCCCGTCTCGCGTGAGATAAAAAAAATGATTTCAAAACACGAGTGTGCTCTCAGGATTTATTATAAAATATATATAAATACCGATCTTGTCAAGTTTATGACATATCATGAGTTGACAATAAATCCGCCGAAATCTCTTGAACCTGACGTTGGATTTCGTAATTTAACAGTATGAGTAAACTTGCAGAAATAGAAAAGATATCCAGAAAAGGGCGGCACTATCTGGTTCGGCTGGCCCACGGCTCGGAGTTTCTTGTAACCAGACCGATTCTCGATCAGTACCGGCTCAAAGCAGGAATGAAAATCGAGACCGATATCATCGACGAGATCAAACACAAATCCGATCTCCGACGCGCGGAAGATTATATCGTCTATCTGCTCTCCCGGAGGTCATATTCTTCGGGACACCTTATGGCGAAAATGTTCGAGAAAGGCTATGACCGGGAGACTATCGCCGAGATAATCGAACTTTATGAGCGCAAGGGATTAATCGACGATGTTGTTTTCGCGCGCGAATTCGCCGAGTCGCTGCTTCGCCACAAACCGGCCGGGAAAAACTACATAATCGGCCGCCTGAAACAGAAATATATCCCCCATGAACTGGCCAAATCGATTGTCGGAGAATTATTTGAACATATCGACGAG